>CAZAIE010000654.1:2873-4804 GCA_964485035.1 uncultured Myxococcaceae bacterium
GCGGACCAGGACCTTGGCCGCGTTCTCGCGCGTTGGCGGGGCCGCCCCCGCGACCTTGGCGAGCAGCTCCTCGCCCAGGTCCGCGCCGTGATCCTCGTAGAGCCGCACCGCCGCGTCGAGGTCCCCCGCCTTGCAGGCGTCGAGCAGGGTGCGGGTCAGGTTGCCCCCGGCGTAGGCCGGCTCGTCCCCGGTCATGACCAGCTGGCCGCCTTCTGCGTCGTCGACGAACTCGAACTCCGAGGTGCCCTTGCCCAGCGCCATCGCATGCCTCCGTGTGGGACCGGGGTCACTCTGCCACGCGCGGGGCCGGGGAGGGAACGCGGCGGCGGCGTTGACGCCCGGCGGCCCTTGGCGGTACGCAGGTCGGACTGTCGAGGAGGCAACCATGGGCAGGGGACTGTTGGCGTGGCTGCGCGGGGACGATGCGGACGGGCCGGTGACCCAGGCCATGGAGCCCGCGGTGGAGGACGCGCGGGTCGCGCCGGACGTCCACGACGAGGACGCCGATCTGGGCGAGCGCTACCGCGACATGGGCCTCGTGGGCCGCGGGGCCATGGCCCGGGTGCACCAGGTGTACGACTCCATCCTCCTGCGCACCGTGGCCATGAAGGTGCTCGACAAGCGCATCGCGGCCATGAAGGGCGAGGAGGAGCGCTTCCTGGAGGAAGCGCAGATCACCGGGCAGCTCGACCACCCCAACATCCCCGCGGTGCACGACCTGGGCACCGACGACGAGGGGACGCACTACTTCACCATGAAGTACGTGCGCGGCGAGACCCTGGACCAGATGCTGAAGGCCGGCTTCAACCTGCGCAGCGAGCAGCAGCTGTTCCGGGCCCTGCACATCTACGTGAAGATCTGCGAGGCGGTCTCCTTCGCCCACGCGCGCGGGGTCATCCACTGCGACCTCAAGCCCGCCAACGTGATGGTGGGCAAGCACGGCGAGGTCTACGTCACCGACTGGGGCATCGCCCGGCTGCGGCACGCGGCGCGGCCCTCGGGGGCCGACGCGGACACCCTCACCGGCGAGGTGGAGGTGGCGCGCCAGAACCGCAACCGCGCCGACGAGGGGAAGATCATCGGGTCGCTCGGCTTCATGTCGCCCGAGCAGGCCCGCGGCAAGAGCAGCAAGCTCGACGAGCGCAGCGACGTCTTCTCGCTGGGCGCCATCCTCTACCGCATGCTGGTGGGCCGCCCGCCCTACTACTCGACCAGCGAGGACGAGCTGCTGGACCTGGCGGCGAACGCGAAGTGGGCGCCGCCCCAGGAGCTGGCGCCCGCCGGGGTGGTGCTGCCCCCGCGTCTCTGCGCCATCGCCATGAAGGCCATGGCCAAGGCCCCGGCCGACCGGTACCAGAATGCGGAGGAGCTGAAGGACGACGTGGAGAGCTACCTCAGCGGCTCTGGCCGCGCGCCGGTCCGCAAGTTCGCCCCCGGCGAGGTGGTGATGCACGAGGGCGACCCGGGCAGCTCCGCCTACGTCATCGAGAAGGGCCGGTGCGTGGCCTACAAGGTGGTGAACGGGCGCAAGCAGGTGCTGCGCGAGATGGGCCCGGGAGAGGTCTTCGGCGAGATGGCCATCCTCACCGGCGCGCCGCGCACCGCGACCGTGGAGGCGGTGGAGGAGCTGACCGCGCGCAAGCTCACCGCCGACGCGCTGGCCCAGGAGTTGGGCCAGACCTTCTTCATGGGGACGCTGCTGCGGGTGTTGGCGGAGCGCTTCCGCGACGTCGACGCGCGCGCCACCGCGCTGCAGCAGGAGCGGGACCTGCAGCAGGCGGTGCTCACCCACCTGGCTCTAGGGCGGCGTGAGGACGGTCGGGCGGTGGCGGCCTGGAAGCCCCTCGCCGAGGCGCTGGCCACCCGCTTCAAGCGCACCGGGGAGGCGGCCCTCGCCGCGGCGCGGGCCGCCTCCCCGGTGCGCTTGAAGC
>CAZAIE010000655.1:0-4800 GCA_964485035.1 uncultured Myxococcaceae bacterium
CGCCAACTGGCCGCAGCCTGGACGGGTTTTCAAGGGGTTGGGCGAAGGCACGAGGGTTGCTTGGCAGACGTTGACCACACGCCGAAGGCCGCCGGGGTCCTGGGCAATGCTCGACTTTCATCGCGAAGACGAACTCCTCCGAGAGCTGGTGGGCACCGACTCCCGGCAGATCCTCTCGACCGCCTCGGTGTCCTGGGCCGACCGCTTCTACCTGGCCCTGGAACGGATGGCCGAGCTGGCGGGTGACCCCACGCCCGAGCACGTGCTGGAGCGTGACCGCCTGGCGAGCTTCTTCGGCTGCGCCTTCGGGACCGACGGGCTCCTGGCGCGGGCGGGCCTGATGCTCGCGCTGCGCGACCGCTCGCAGCGCCTCGCGGTGCTCACGCCCCGGCTGGTGGGCGACCTGCCCAGCCTCGGCCGGCTGCGGCGCGACGCGGTGGTGACCCGGGCGCTGGCCCGGAACCGGCTGGCGACGTCAGCACAGACCCCGACCGAGCGGGCGGTGCTTGCGACCGTGCACGCCGCGACCTCCGCCGCCATCTCCTGCGCGGACTTCGTGAACGCCGCCTCGAGCCTCTCGGCGGAGGCGACGGAGGGCTTCTTCTCCCCGCGCATCGCCCACGCACTCGCCGACCTGGGGCCATTCGTCGCCGACACCTCGCCGCAGGAGCCGGTGATGGCGATCGCGGCGTTCGGGCTCGCCCAGTGGGCCCACCACAAGGAAGAGAAGGCGATCGCCGGGGTCTACGACGCGCTGATCGACGCACACCTCACCAGCCTGCGCGACACGCTCTGGGCCACCGCCGAGGCCGACGCGGCGAAGAACGGGCCGCTGGGGCTCGGGGCGCTGGAGCGGATGGACCGGGACCTCGAGGCCATCCTCGGCCAGCTCACCGACCGCCGGCTGCCCAGCGCGCTGCGCGCCCGGGTGCTGGCCCAGCTCTTCGCCCTCTGCGCCGCGGGCCGGGCGCTGCAGGCGCAGCAGGCCGCGAACACTGCACTGGGCGAGACCCTGGGGATCCTCGGGGAAGGCCTGGCGGCGGAGACGGGAGGAGGCGCCTGATGTTCTACGCGTACTTCGCCTGCCTCCTGATTGGGTTCGGCTTCGTGGCGGTCAGCGCGCTCCTCAGCGGGCTGGGGGGCCAGGACCATGGGGATTCCGGCCACGACGTCGGACACGACGTGGGGCATGACGTCGGACACGACGTGGGGCATGAGGCGGAGTTCGGGGCAGGAGAAGCCCACGACGTGGGGAGTGGCCACGGCGACACCGGTCCGGCCGAGGGCGCGATGCACCTGCCGCTCTTCTCGCCGCTGGTCATCGCCAGCTTCCTCGCCTCGTTCGGTGGCTCGGGGCTCGTCTTCCAGAAGCTCCTCGGCGACAGGGTCTGGCTCCACGCGCCCCTCGCGGCCGCGACCTCGCTCGCGATGGGCTTCGCCATCGCCTTCGCCATCTGGAAGCTCACCTCCACCTTCAACGCCAGCAACGTCGCGCGCATCACCGACGCGCTGGGGACGCTCGCCGAGGTGTCGGTGACGGTGCCCAAGCAGGGCATGGGCGAGATCGTCTACATCAGCGGCAACACGCGCCAGACCCTGTCGGCCCGTTCGGCCGATGGGCTGGAACACAAGCAGGGCACGTCAGTGAGGGTGCTCCGGGTCGAGCAGGGCGTCGCTGTGGTGGGCGAGGCACCTCCCGGCCCTGTCGCAGTCAGCAGTCCCGTCACGGAAGAGCCGAGCGTCGGGGAGCCGGTCAGGGACCGGGAACGCACACACTAGTCTTCGCAGGATTCTCGCAAGGAGGAGTCATGGACAGCACCATGCAGTTGGTTGCCTACATCTCGGGCGGCGTCGTCGCCTTCATCGTCCTACTCGGCGTCATCTTCTCGTCGCGCTACCGCAAGGTCGGCCCCAACGAGGCGCTGGTCATCTCCGGTGGTCGCAAGGGCTTCCGCATCATCCGCGGCGGCGGCACCTTCGTGTACCCGGTCATCGAGACCGCCCAGACCATGAGCCTGGACGTGATGACCATCCACGTACACACCCCGGCGGTCTACACCGCGCGCGGCGTGCCGGTGATGGTCGACGGCATCGCGCAGATCAAGGTCGACTCCACCAGCGAGGCCGCGATGGCCACCGCCGCCGAGCAGTTCCTCGGCCGCGCCCAGGACGACGTGATGAAGGTCGCGCTGCAGACCGTCGAAGGCCACCTGCGCGCCATCCTCGGCACCCTGGAGGTCGAGGACATCTACCGCGACCGCGAGAAGTTCGCGCAGAAGGTGCAGGAGTTCTCCGCGAGCGACCTGCGCAACATGGGCCTGCGCATCGTCAGCTTCACGCTGCGCGACATCAAGGACGACCAGGGCTACCTGGACGCGCTCGGCAAGCCCCGCCTCGCCGAGGTGAAGCGCGAGGCCGCCGTGAAGGAGTCCCGCGCCCTCGCCGAGGCACAGATCGCCCAGGCCGAGGCGAACCGCGACGCGGCCATCAAGAGCGCCCAGGCGAAGAAGGAGGGCGACGTCGAGCGCCTCAAGGCCGAGGGCGAGATCGCCGCGGCGACGCGCGACTTCGAGCTCAAGCGCGCCGAGTACCAGTCCAACGTCAACCAGAAGAAGGCCGAGGCCGACCTCGCCTACGACCTGCAGCGGTTCAAGACCAACCAGCTGGTGAAGAAGGAAGAGGTCCAGGTCCAGTCGGTCGAGAAGGAGAACCTCATCGGCGTGCAGGAGCGCGAGATCAAGCGCAAGGAGAAGGAGCTCGAGGCGACCGTCCAGAAGCCCGCCGACGCCCGCCGCTACGCCATCCAGGCCGAGGCCGAGGGCGAGAAGTTCAAGCTCATCGCCGAGGCCGGCGGCCGCGCCGAGGCCAACAAGACGCAGGGTCTGGCGCAGGCCGAGGTCATCGCCGCGACCGGTAAGGCCGAGTCCGAGGCCATCCGCCTCAAGGGCCAGGCCGAGGCCGAGGTCATCAAGGCCAAGGGTCTCGCCGAGGCCGAGGCGATGAAGAAGAAGGCCGAGTCCTACCGCGAGTACGGCGCTGCAGCGGTCACCGAGATGATGGTGAAGATGCTGCCCGACCTCGCCCGCGCGATGGCCGAGCCGCTCTCCAAGACCGAGAAGATCGTCATGGTCTCGGGCGGCGGCGAGGGCAGCGGCCTCGGCGCCTCGAAGATCACCAACGACATCGCCACCATGATGGCGCAGCTCCCTCCGGTGGTCGAAGGGCTGACGGGCATCTCGCTCCAGGACATCGTGACCCGCATCCCGGGCCTCGACGCCGCGCGCACCGCGCCCGCCGCCCCGCCGGCGCCGCCAGCCCCCAAGAAGCAGTAGTCGAATCGTGCCAGCCGGGAGGGGCTCGGTCCGCCGCGCCCCTCCCGTTTTCTCTCCCACCCGCTGCGCCCCGAGACCGACATGGCCGTTCTGGACGACATCCTCCAAGCCAACGCTGCGGCCGGCGACCCCGCCCCTGCTGCGTCTGGGGACTTCAAGGCCGCCAAGGGCCTGTGCGTGGTCACCTGCACCGACCCGCGGCTGGATGGGCTGCTGGGCCCGGCGCTGGGGCTCCGGCGAGGTGACGCTGCAGTGGTACGGCTGCCCGGGCCAGCCCTGGGCGGCGGTCAGGACCTGCTGCGAGCCGTCGCCACGGCGGTGTTCGTGAACGCCTGCCGCGAGGTGCTGGTCCTGGTGCCCCTCGACGGCGCCCTGCTCCAGGCCGACGCCGGGAGCATCTCCAGCTCGGTGTCCTCCTCGGGCGTCAGCCGCGCGGCCTTGGGCGATGTGCGCACCTTCTTCGCCCTCGGCGCCAGTGCGCGGCAGATGGGCATCGAGACCGCCGCCGCGATCCGCGCCGCCCCGTTCCTCCCCAGGGACCTGCTGGTGCACACGGCGCTCATCGAGCCCGGAACGGGCAGCCTCGAGTTGGTCGAGCGCGGCGAGAACGTGGTCCGCCCGACCGCGAGCCCGGGCGTCGCGGAGGCCCCGCTCCCCACCCTCGACGGCCCGTCGCTCCTCGGGAGCAGCTCGTTCGGCGGCCCCTCGGCGCTCTCGGGGCCCTCGGCCTTCGGCGGCAGCGGCGGTTCCTCCTCCTTCAGTGGGACCTCCGCCTTCGGGGGTCCAGTCTCGTCTTTCGGGACCATGCCGACCGGCCTGGGCATGCCTTCCTCGGACTTCTCGAGCACCGGTTCCTCGCAGGCCACGGGCCCCAGCCAGCTCGGCGGTCCAGCGCCCATCATGCTCGACGCCATCCGGGGCATGGAGGGCTCGAACATCGACCTGCAGCCGAGCGTGGTCCTGAACACGCCCACCCGGCTCGAGGCGGCGCAGATGCCCGAGATGTCTCCGCAGGCGACGCCCGCACCTGCGCGGCCAGTCCCGCCACGCCCCCCGCCGCGCAAGCAGCAGGCGAAGCCACAGCAGGCCCGGCCCCAGGGGCAGTCACAAGCGCCAGCACGCGTGAACCTCTCGGCCCCTCTGCGCAACAACGTCATGAAGATCAGCGCGTTCTACCGCGCCGAGATTCCTCAGGGCACCCGGCAGGAGGCGGCCGCGGCCCTCGATGCCGCCTTCCAGGACGGCAGCGCGAACGCCGAGATGATCCGCGTGGTGTTCAAGCCCATCCTCGAGTCGGGACCCAAGCGCTACAAGGTCATCGACGAGCTGCTGGCGGTGAAGGAGGCGACCTCCTCGATGCAGCGCACGGAGTGCCACGCGGCCCTGCGGCTCCTCGTCGGCTGAGGGACCGCGGACCCCGATCGGCATAGGGGGTGACGGGGCAATCGTCCCGTCATCCCCCTGCCAC
>CAZAIE010000656.1:0-4800 GCA_964485035.1 uncultured Myxococcaceae bacterium
CGCTGGGGAAGGTGCTCTCGGTCCGCGGGGGCGACATGCGGCTCGTGGCCCGGGGCGAGCACGCGACCTGGGAGCGGCGCTTCATCGACCGCTCGGAGTCCGGGGCCACGGCCATCCGCGTGCCCTCGACGGGCCGGGCGCGCCGCGACGCAGGGAGCGCCGGACCGCTCGCCGCCGGAGACGACATCCGCGAGCCGGCCGACGCCGGAGCTCCGGACGCTACGCCGTGAAGTCCTGGATGCGCCCCTGCTGCTTGAGCAGCTCCAGGGCGGCCAGCGTCGCTGCCTCCCGCGAGGTCGCCTTCAGCTTGAGGACGAACAGGGCCGGGTAGGGCTTGTACACCTCGAACTTGCGCGGCCGGGCCGGGATGGGGGCGATCTCCACTGCCCAGTTGTCCGCCAGGTCCCGCGTGACGCGGACCTCGTGATCGACTCCCTGGATCTTCGCGCGCATGCAGACCTCGCTGAGGCGCGGAGTCAAGCCGAGCCGGCTCGGCGCGTCAAGCCGGTCACTTCGCCAGCCGGCTGAACAGGACGATCAGGAGCGTCCCCACGGTGATGGCCACCATGAGCCAGGCGAACTCCAGGCCCTGGAAGTACGGCCGCGGCTTCGCGGTGCGCAGGTCGGGCATCTGGCCCGCCTTCACCCAGCGCTCGGTGCCCTCGCGGCGCACCTCGTCGTCGTCGGAGATGAACTGCCGCAGGTAGAGCGTGCGCAGCTCCGCGTAGGACCCCACCACCAGCTCGCCGTGCTCGTTCCGGACGTGGTACTTCGTTGCTGCCGCCATGGTGCCTCCAGCTTCGCTCCGGCCTCCCCGTGGCGCAACCGGGTTGGCAGGCCTGTTCCGACACCCGGGTGGGCTCCCGGGTTCCCCAGGTCCTCGACCGTGGCGGCGACAGGCTGTATAGAGGTGCGCCGCGCGCCGGATGCCCCAGGCAGAGGACGTCACCGACCGAATGTTTCGCACCCTCGAGCAGCTCTCCCTCACCGGCAGGCGCCTGTTCCTCCGGGCCGATCTCGACGTCCCCCTCGACGGCGATCGCGTCGTCGACGACTCCCGCCTGCGGGCGCTCGCCTCCACGGTGCGCTTCGCGGTGGAGCGGGGCGCGAAGGTGGTGCTCGCCCCGCACGCCTCCGGGGGACGTTCCGTCGAGCCGGCAGCCGCGGTGCTCGCCGGGCTGGTCGACCTGGAGCTGCGGCTCGCGGACGACTGCGTGGGCGATGGGGTGAGGCGGCTGGTCGGGGAGCTGCGCAACGGCGAGGTGGTGGTCCTCGAGAACCTGCGCCGCCACCGCGGCGAGGAGACGAACGACCCCGAGTTCGCGCGCGAGCTCTGCGCCGGTTGCGAGGTGTACGTCAACGACGCCTTCAGCTCCGTGCACACCCGCCACGCGTCGGTGGTCCAGGTCCCGGCGCTGGCGAAGGAGCGGTGCCCCGGCCCACAGGTGCTGCGCGAGCTGGAGGCCCTGCGGCGGCTGACCACCCCCGAACAGCCCTTCGTCGCCGTGCTGGGTGGCCCGTCGCTCTCGACCAAGGCGCGCGTGCTCGAGAACCTGCTCGGGCGCATCCAGGTGCTGCTGGTGGGCGGAGGGATGGCGTACGCCTTCCTGGCCGCGCAGGGCGCGTCGGTCGGCCGCAGCGCAGTCGAGCAGGGCAGGGTGGAGGCCGCAGGCCAGCTGCTGGAGCGCGCGGCGCGGCTGGGCGTGAAGGTGCTGCTCCCCGTGGATCACGCGTGCGCGGACGAGCCCAAGGAGGGCGCGCGGCGGGTGCTCACCAGCAGCGCCGAGATTCCCTCCGACCTCATGGGGCTCGACCTCGGGCCGACCACCGTGGCGTCCTATCAGGTCGAGCTCGCGCGGGCGCGCACCGTGTTCTGGAATGGCCCTCTGGGCCGCGCCGAGCTGCCCCGGTTCGCGGAGGGCACCCGGGGGGTGGCCCAGGCGCTCGCAGGAGTGAAGGGGACGGTGGTGGTGGGCGGGGCGGACACCGCTGCGGCGCTGGCGGGGCTGGGTCTGCTGGAGAAGGTCGGCCACGTGTCGACCGGCGCCGGCGCGAGCCTGGACCTCGGCGAGGTGCGGGACCTGCCGGGCCTCAAGGCGCTGGACTGAACGCTTTCGACGTGGAACGCCGTACGAACACAACCGCAAGGAGCACGAAGATGGCAAAGCCGCTGCCGTTCATCGCAGGCAACTGGAAGCTGCAGAAGACCGTCGCCGAGGCGACCGCCATGGTGCGCGACCTGCGCGGGATGGTCTCGGTCCTGCGCGACCAGGTGGAGATCGCCGTCGCGCCTCCGTTCACCGCGATCTACCCGGTGGCCAAGGCGCTGGAGGGCTCGAACATCAAGGTGGCGGGCCAGAACTGCTACTGGGAGGAGAAGGGCGCCTTCACCGGCGAGATCGCCCCGGAGATGCTCAAGGAGACCGGCTGCACCTTCGTGATCATCGGGCACTCGGAGCGGCGCCAGTTCTTCCACGAGACCGACGAGACGGTGAACAAGCGGGTGAAGGCCGCGTACCGCGCTGGGCTTCTCCCCATCCTCTGCGTCGGCGAGACGCTCGCCGAGCGCGAGAGCGGCCAGACCCTCGCGGTGGTCGAGCGCCAGACCAACGGCGGGCTCGCGGGGCTCCCGGTCGAGCAGGCCAAGGACATCGTCATCGCCTACGAGCCGGTGTGGGCCATCGGCACCGGCAAGGTCGCCACCACGCAGCAGGCGCAGGAGGTGCACGCCTCCATCCGCAAGCTGTTGGCCTCGGCGTACGGGCCGGCCGTTGCGGCCGGTATCCGCATCCAGTACGGCGGCTCGGTGAAGCCGGACAACGCGGCCGAGCTGCTGGCGCAGCCGGACATCAACGGCGCGCTGGTGGGCGGCGCCAGCCTCAAGGCCGAGGACTTCGCCAAGATCGTCAAGGCGGTGAAGAGCTAGCGAAGGGCTTGCTGCGGGTCCCGGTCGAGGGGTTGGGGCCCGCGCAAGAAAGCGATTGAACCGGCGGTGCGCTTGCGCGTAGACTGCGCCGCTCTATTGGCCGTTCATCAGTGATCGCAGGCATTTGGCCGAGCGATCGTCAGCCGAAGGCAGCGAACCCACATGCTCGTCACGTTCATCACTTTCATTCACGTGCTGGTCTGCATCTTCCTCATCCTCGTGATCCTGCTGCAGGCGGGCAAGGACGCGGGCATGGGCGCGGCGTTCGGCGGCGGGGGCAGCGGCACCGTGTTCGGCGGTCGCGGCGCGGGCAGCTTCCTCGGCAAGGTCACCGCGGCGTGCGCGGCGATCTTCTTCGTCACCTCCCTGAGCCTCTCGTTCGCGGCCAGCTACAAGCCGTCGGTCGTGGGCCTGATCAAGGACACCCCGGCTCCCACTGCTCCTGCGGCCCCTGCCCCGGCTCCGGAGGGAGCGGCGGCTCCTGCTGCTGCCCCGGCGGCCGCGCCTGCCGAGGGTGCGGCGGCTCCTGCTGCGGCTCCGGCCGAGGGCGCTCCGGCGGCGGCTCCGGCTCCCGCGGGTGAGGCTCCGGCTCCCGCCAAGTAGTCGTCGGCGGTCCCAGAACATCAACGGGCCCCTTTCGGAGTACTCGCTCCGGAAGGGGCCCGTCTTCGTTTCTGCGAAGTGAGGGCTACTTGCCCAGGAGGCCGAGGGGCCTCTGCCCCGGCTTCCAGGCCTCGGCAGGCTGGAGCGCCCGGTGCACGGAGATCTGCCTGACGAAGTAGCCCACGACGAGCGTGAGCACGCCCAGGTCGTCGAGCCAGCCGAGCAGGGGGACGATGTCGGGCACCAGGTCCACCGGGCTGAGCAGGTAGAGCACGGCGAACACGCCCAAGAGCTTGCCCCCGGTCGACACCTTGCCGCCGCGGAAGTACGCCACCACGTCACGAATCCCGATCTTCATCGTCGACCTCCCTCGGGGCCTCGCTCGGGCTCCTGTCTGGTCGTACGCGGGCGCCTGGACGCGATTGCGTGCCCCGCCCGAGACGCCGGGAGAGCTGGCGCAGGCAGGGGCAGGCGGGCCGGCGTCGCAGGCCCCAGCGGACGGCGGCGCGCGCCTCGTCGAAGCGGCCCAGGGCGCAGAGCACCAGCGCCAGATCCTGGGCGACGTACTCGAAGAGCAGCCCGTCACCGCGCTTGAGCCGCCGCCGGGCGTGCTCGAGGTAGCGCCGCGCGAGCTGCCACCGGCCGGCGAGGGCGTACACGGTGCTCACCGACCACCACCCGGCAGCCTCCTCGGGGGCGAGCCTGCGCGCCCGGTGGTAGCAGCCCAGGGCCTGTGCGTCGAACCCTCCGGCGCAGAGTGCGTCTCCCAGGACGAGTTGGGCTGCCGGGAGTCCGGGTTCCAGCCGGGCAGCGCGGCGCGCGAGCAGGCACGCCGCGTCGAACTCCCGCTCCACGAACGCCCCCCGGGCGCGCCGGACGAGCCCGAGGGCCATCCGGGCACGCGCCTGCCGGTAGTCGATGACCTTCACCGCCGCTCCCGCGCCGCCGACCTGTGGAGGGAACGGGGCCTCCCGCGGGCCCATTCCTTCGAGGTCCGCCCGCGTCTTCGAAAATGCGCATCGGTGCGGAATTCCTGTTGCCTTCGGAGACGGCTTTTGGTACCTACATCGCCCGCGCAGCAACGAAGGATGCAGTTGCTCAGGTGGTGGAATTGGTAGACACACCGTCTTGAGGGGGCGGCGCCGCAAGGCATGCGAGTTCGAGTCTCGCCCTGAGCACAAACGAAGGCCCCGAGGGAAACCTCGGGGCCTTCGAATTTGGTGTGCCCAGCATGGGCGTGACTTGGAGGTGAAAGTCCTCTGGGGAACCTG
>CAZAIE010000657.1:0-4796 GCA_964485035.1 uncultured Myxococcaceae bacterium
GCCCGGCGCCGGGCCGGTGGTGGACGTCTGGGCATCCAGTGGGTGGTACGGGTAGAGCGGCTCGTCCACCCCGGTCGGCTTGCCGTTGTACTGGGCGTTGCCCTTGTCCCCCTCGTTGCCCGAGTAGCTGAACCAGCCGTGGTAGGCCTGGAAGCTCGAGTGCTCGGCTCCGTAGGCGGCCAGGTTGGTCAGGTAGACCATGTTCAGCGGGTTGAGCCCGAGCAGGAAGTGCGCGTGCTCGAGCGCGCGCTGGCGGACCTGCGCAGCAGTCTTGGAGCCCAGGATCCCGTGCTTCGCCGCCATGAGCAGGTTGAAGCCGTAGGCGCCCTGCGAGCGGTTGCTGCCCCAGCCCCACTCCCAGGTGTTGGTCGAGTCTCCGAACATCGCGCCGTAGGGCCCGGAGACCTGGAACGCGCGATCGACGACGCCCGTGGTCAGCCCGGTGCGCACCTTGGTCGTCACCGCCGCGGTGCCCGAGGAGTTGAGCACGTAGTGCCAGGCTCCGGCGGTGACCACCACCTCGGCCGGAGTCCCGGAATAGGGAAGCAGCCCGTCCCAGGTGTCCCAGGCGAAGCCGTCGGCGTAGGCCTTGGCAGTGGCGTTCGCGGAGTCCATGCGGAAGACCGCCGAGGCCGCCGCGGCCTTGAGCCGCTTCTCGGCGCCGGAGGGCGACTGCCCGTTGAGCCAGGTCCAGCCCTTGGCCGCCGCTGCTGCGTAGGCGTCGCCCGTCGCGGTCTGCCCCGCCGCGCGGAAGACGACCGCTGCGTGCGCGAGCGAGAGCACCGCGTTGCCGGTCGCGGTGGTCACGGTCACGCCGCCGCCGGACCAGCCGCTGCCCGAGGGCGAGGTGCAGTCGAAGTAGACGCGCCCCTCGTCCGAGGTGGAGGGCGGCGAGTAGCTGGTCCCGCCCTTGCCCTTGGTCGAGGTCATGAAGTGGCCGTCGGGGCGCTGCATGCGCACGTAGAAGTCCAGCTCCCACTGCACCTCGTCGAGCAGGTCGGGCACGCCGTTGCCGCTCTCGGGGAGGTTGAGCACGCCGTCCTTCCAGGCGCCGGGGTTCATCTCGTACGCGAAGAGCATCTCCGGCACGCCTCGGCCCCAGAGCGTCTTCTGGTAGTCGCCAGCGTCGTGCCAGCCGCCGTGCAGGTCCAGCGTCCCGTTGTTGGCGCTGCCGGGCCCGGGGCCCACGGCCGAGTCGGTGCCGTGGCACGCGCCGTCCACCCACTGGCCGCCGCGCCCCATCCCGCCCAGCGAGTCGGACGCCCAGGGCAGGGCCTTCGAGTGGTTGCAGCGCTGGAAGTAGTATGCCTTCGCCGCCGCCAGCCCCGCGATGTCGTAGACGTCCTCGGCGATGCGGAACGGATACGAGCGCAGGTTCCCGGAGGGGAGGAAGAGGTAGTAGTCGCCCGGCGTCGCGAAGCTCGAGAAGTCCACGGTGGCGTAGCTGTCGCCGGAGTACTTCCCGTCGGTCTTCGCGGCGCTCGCAGTGAAGGTCGCCGCCACCGCGTTCGTGCCCACTGCGACCAGTTCCACCGAGGCCGCGGCGTGGCCCAGCAGCACGGCGATCTTCGGATCGCCCGGCTTCCAGCCGAGGTGGTCCACGCGCAGTTCGCCGCTCAGCGTGCCCAGCGGGCCGACCACCGGGCCGGTGTCCGCGCGCGGCCCCGCATCCAGCCCCGGCGCCGCGGCATCCACTCCCGCCCCCGAGGCATCCAGGCCCGCGCCGCCCACGTCTGCGCCGGGGGTCGACCCATCGGCGCGGACGGCGCCCGTGTCGGCGCCAGGACCGGAGTCGGCCCCAGGCCCGCCCGCGTCGGAGGCCGCTTCCGCAGCGTCCGCCCCCGGAGGCGGAATGACCTCGATCGAGCAGCCAGCGAGCAGCAGCGAAGCGACGAGGACCCCACGCGCGTGGTTCATTCGCGACTCCTGTTCGGCTCCGAGGCGCGGACATTGTCTCACACGGTCCCCACGTCGCCGGGTCGTGCGAACGGACGACCGCATCCGGGACGTCCGCGGAGCGACCCATGAAAAGACCGGCCGGAGCCCTGAGGCCCCGGCCGGTCGGAACGTCATGCCGTCGCGCGGACGACTACTTCTTCTTCAGGATGATGCGCGCGTCGACGACCTTCAGGCCCTTGCCCTGCTCGTAGAGCATGATCGGGTTGGCGTCGGTCTCGGCGATCTCGTCGCCCAGGTCGCTCACCAGCTGGGAGAGGCGGCTGACCACGTCGGCGAGCGCCGGCTGGTCGAGCGGCTTCTCGCCGCGCACGCCCTTGAGGATCGGGTAGGCCTTGATCTCCGGGAACATCTCCAGCGCCGACTTCTGGCTGAACGGCGCGACGCGGAAGGTCACGTCCTTGAGGACCTCCACGAAGATGCCGCCGAGGCCGAACATCACCGTCGGGCCGAACGCGGTGTCGTTCACCGAGCCGACGATGACCTCGCGGCCGAGGGGCGCCATCTCCAGCACCAGGATGCCGTGGATGTCGGCGTCCGCCTTGTACTTCTTCGCGTTGGCCAGGATGGTGGTGTACGCCTCGCGCACGCCCGCCTCGTCCTTGATGTTCACCTTCACGCCGCCGGCATCCGACTTGTGGATGATCTGCGGCGAGACGATCTTCATCACCACCGGGAAGCCGATGTCCTTGGCGACCTTCACCGCCTCGTCGGCCGACTTGGTCACCGCGCCCTTGGTGACCGGCAGGCCGTAGTGGCGGAACAGCTCCTTGGCCTCCGGCTCGGTGAGCACGTCGCGGCCCGAGGCGCGCGCGGCGGCGATGATCTCCCGGCACTTCGCCTGCTCGACGTTCGCGAAGGGCTTGAAGTCGGACTCGGTGCCCTCCTCGGCGAACTTCGCGACCTGGCGCAGCGCGGAGAGCGCGCCCATCGCCTTCGACGGGCTGTCGTACATCGGGATGCTCTCGCTCGCGAGCAGCTTGCTGGCCTCGGTGCACTTCTCGCCGCCGACGAAGCACGCGACGATCGGCTTGTGCTTCACGCCGGTGCCCTTGATGGCCTCGATGACGCCCTGGGCGATCTCCACGGGCTGGGTCACGGCGGTCTCGCAGTACAGCACCGCGAGGCCGTGGCACCAGTCGCTCTTCAGGCCCACCGCGATGGCGTCCTGGTAGCCCTTGAGGCCGGCGCCGCCGGTGATGTCCACCGGGTTCTTGGGCGAGCCGAAGTCGGGCATGCACTTGCGGAACTCGGTCTGCAGCTCGGCGGGCGCGGGCTTGAGCGGGACGTTGTAGTGCTCGGCCGCGTCGGAGGCGAGCACGCCGATGCCGCCGCCGTTGGTGATGACCAGGATGTTCTCGCCGCCCTTCATCTGGGGCTGCATGGCGAGCGCCTGGGAGGCGTCGAGCAGGTGGTCGAGGTCGTTGGCGCGCACCACGTGGGCCTGCTTGAACGCGGCGTCGTAGATCTTCACGGCGCCGGCGAGCGAGCCGGTGTGCGAGGCGGCGGCGGCGGCGCCGTGGGCGGAGACGCCAGCCTTGAGCGCGATGATGGGCTTGTTGGCCTTGCGCCCGGCCTCGATGAAGCGGCGGCCGTTCTTGATGCCCTCGATGTAGAGGGCGATGCAGGTGGTGTCCTTGTCGGCGCCGTAGTAGTCGACGCAGTCGGCGAAGTCGATGTCGGCCATGTTGCCGAGGCTGATCATCGAGTTCATGCCCAGGCGGCGCATGAACGTCGCCATGTCGAGCGCGATGAGCAGCGCGCCGGACTGGCTGATGAGGGCGGTCTTGCCGGCGTACGGCAGGCAGGGCGCGAAGGAGGCGTTCGCCTTGCAGCTGTTCATCAGCACGCCGACGATGTTCGGGCCCACCACGCGGCCACCGGCCTCCTTGGCCATCTTCACCAGCGCCTCCTCGCCGGCCTTGTTGCCGACCTCGGAGTAGCCGGAGGTGATGACGACGTAGGCCTTCACCCTCTTCTTGGCGCAGTCGGCGGCCACCGCGGCGCAGGCGACCTCGGGGACGCAGAACACGGCCATGTCCACTTCGCCGGGGACGTCGTTGATGTTCGGGAACGCCTTGCGCCCGAGGATCTCACCGCCCTTGGGGTTGATGGGGTAGAGCTGGCCGGTGTAGCCGCCGTCGATCAGGTTCTTGAGGACCTGGTTGCCGATGCCCGGCTTGGCGGACGCGCCGATGACGGCGATGTTCCGGGGGTTGAAGATGGCATCGAGTTCCTGCATGTGCTTGCTGTCGGCCATGAGCCTTCTCCTTGGGGTCGGTGAATTTCCGTGACCACGCCGTGGCGCGCGCCCTTGGGCGCACCGTCACCTTGCGGCCTTCCGAAGTCGTCCGCCGTCTCACTCCAGCGTGGTCGGACGGCGCGTACCTTACACGCGCCGCGCCTCGGGATCCACCGTCTGACGCTGGGATGTTGCGGGACAACATCGCCCCCGCAAGAGACACCTTCCGGGTCTTCCCCGCCCCACTGCGCGGCTAACCCCGCAACACCGCCAGGGCGCGCTCGAAGTCGGCCGGGAGAGGGGCCTGGACGGCCACCTCGCTGCCCTGCCAGGCGACCTTCAGGGTGGTGGCGTGCAGCGCCTGGCGCCCCAGGGCCAGAGCGGCGGGATGCTTGCGGGCCGCGTCCGTCCCGTAGGTGCTGTCGGCGAGGACCGGGAAGCCCGCCTCGGAGAGCTGCACGCGTATCTGGTGGGTGCGGCCCGTCTCCAGCCGGACCTCGAGCAGCGCCGCGCCCGGGAACCGCTCCCGCACCTCGAAGGACAGCGCCGCGCGGCGCGCCGAGGAGACCCGGGTGGTGAACCGGCGAGGGTCGTCCGG
>CAZAIE010000658.1:0-4796 GCA_964485035.1 uncultured Myxococcaceae bacterium
CCAGGGCTGCCTTCTCGGCGTAGGCCAGCGTCTCCTCCAGCGTCGCGGGCGGCGAGCCGGGGAGGGCGGTGGGCGGCTCGATGACCGGGCCGCCCAGCGTGGAGACGCCGCGCGCAGAGGGCACGAAGGGGAAGTCGCGGGGCGCCAGCTCGTCGGACTCGGCGAGGGCGGCGGCGCGCTCCAGGGCGTTCTCCAGCTCGCGCACGTTGCCCGGGTAGTTCCAGGAGCAGAGGTGCTGGATGGCGTCGGCGCTGAGGCGCCGCTTGGTCCCGCTGCGGGTGTTGTAGCGGTTGAGGAAGTGCTGGGCGAGCAGCGGGATGTCCTCGGCGCGCTCGCGCAGCGGCGGCACCTTCAGGGGCACCACCGCGAGCCGGTAGTACAGGTCCTCGCGGAAGCGCTTCTCGCTCACCGCCTTCTGCAGGTCCTGGTTGGTGGCGGTGACCAGGCGCACGTCGATCTTGATGGGCTGGCTCTCGCCGATGCGGCGGATCTCGTGCTCCTGGATGGCGCGCAGGAGCTTGGCCTGGAAGGCGAGGGTGGTCTCGGTCACCTCGTCGATGAAGAGCGTGCCGCCGTCAGCCTCCTCGAAGAGCCCGCGCCGGGCCTTGATGGCGCCGGTGAAGGCGCCCTTGGCGTGGCCGAAGAGCTCGCTGTCCAGGAGCGTCTCGGTCATCGCCGCGCAGTTGACCGCGACGAAGGGCTTGTCGCAGCGCTTGGAGAGGGTGTGCAGCGCGCGGGCGACCAGCTCCTTGCCGGTGCCGCTCTCGCCCATGATCAGCGCGGTGGCGTCGCTGGTGGCCGCCCGGGCGATCTGCTGGCCCAGCCGCCGCATGATCTCGCTCTGGCCGACGATGGAGTGCAGGCCGTGCAGCCGGCGGAAGTCCTCGGCGAAGAGCGAGACCTGGGAGAGCAGGCGCCGCCGCTCCACCGCCTTCTCCACGCGGATGATGAGCTCGGGGACCTTGAAGGGCTTGGCCACGTAGTCGAAGGCGCCGCGGCGCATCGCCTCCACCGCGCTCTCGATGGTCCCGTAGGCGGTCATGACGATGACCTGCGTCGAGGGCGAGAGGGAGCTCGCCCGCCTGAGCATCTCCAGGCCGTCGTGGGGCTCCATCTTCAGGTCGGTGAGGACGATGTCGAAGGTGCGGGTGCCGAGCAGCCCGGTGGCCTCCTCGACGGAGCCGGCGTCGACGACCTCGTACCCCTCGTCCCGCAACAGCAGCGCGGTGGTGGTCCGCATGTTCTTCTGGTCGTCGACCACCAGGACGCTGCCCCGGTTCTGTGCGCTTCCGTCCACGTGCCTTGTCTCCAATCGTCCGCACCCCCGGCGCCTGGCCCCACCGCCGCTGGGCGCCGCTGAAGGGGCACAGTCTAGCGGACCCGCGCCCCGCCGTCAGGAACCTCGCAGGACCCGCGCGTCGCCCACCCGCAGCGTCACCCGGGCGGCGTCGAAGTGCTCGCCCAGCGGGATGGTCCACTTGCGGGTCACGCCGGTCAGCTCCTTGAATTCCTGGGTGGTGATGCGCCGCTTCTCCTGGAGGAAGTGCACCAGCCTCTCCTCCAGGGCCTGGACCGCCGCGGTGTCGAACCAGAGATCCTGGCTCACGCGGACGACCGCCCCCTCCTTCTCCAGGAGCTTGAGCACGGCCGAGACCTTCGCGGGCGGGGCGCCGGTCAGCTTGGGCAGCTCGTCGAGGTAGGGCGGCTGCAGGGCGGCGGCGGCGAGGAGCTTGCCGAGCTGCTGCTTCAGCGCGTCGTCGTCCACCGCGAGGGCGGCAGGCTCGCCCTTCTCGCGGACGCGGTCGCCGTCGAGGACCAGGGCGCCTTGGTCCACCAGCGCGGAGAGCACCTTGGCGAAGAGTTTGGGGTCCAGACCCGGCGAGACCCGCTGCCGCAGCTCCTCGCGGGAAATCCCGCCGGAGAGGGGGGCTGCGTGGACGTGGGTGGTGACCGCCGAGCGGGCGCGTTCCCGCAGCCGGTCGAAGGCCACCGGCGACACGTAGGCCCGGCGCTCCTTGTCCCAGAGGAGCGCGGCGCCCCGGCTGCCCATGAGATCCAGCGTGCGGCGCAGGACCTTCCCGGGCAGGGCGCTGCGGGCGAAGAGCCCCGCCTCGTCCAGGCCGGCGAACCCCGCAGACTCGAGGAGGAAGGCGAGGCGCGCCACCGGGTCGTCGCCAGCGAGGGCGGGGAAGCCGACGAGCGCCTCGGGACGGCCCCGGCGCCTCCGCCGCGGGTGGACGGCCAGCACCCGGCCCCCGGCGAGGGTCTGTCCACGTCCGGGCAGGTTGGCGAATCCGCGCAGGATGAAGCGCTGCCCGGGGAGCGCCGCGACCGGCTCCCCCAGGCGCAGCTGGGCGAAGCCGCGCGCTCCCGGGGCGAGGTCGTCGCGAGTGGGAAGGGCGACGAGGGCGGGCACCTGGCGCGCTCCCAGGTGCAGGAGCAGGCGAGTCCGGTGACCAAGCGCCTTCGGAGCCGCAGCGAGCAGGTCCAGCTCCACGTCGAGCATGTGGCCGGCGGTCACCTCGCCGGCGCGGACCCCGACCGTGCCTCGGGTGATCTGCTGGGCCTCGACGCCCGGGAGGTTCACCGCGGTGCGCTGGCCAGCGAGCGCGCGGGGGACCTCTGCGCCGTGGACCTGCACCGAGCGCACGCGGAGCCCGGAGCCCGTCGCGGGCAGGAGATCGACCGAGTCGCCCGGGGCCAGGGTGCCCGAGAGGAGCGTTCCGGTGACCACCGTGCCGAAGCCCTTGAGCGAGAAGGCCCGGTCGATGGGCAGGTAGGTCGGGCCGTCGGACGGACGCTCGGGCGTCTGCGCCGCGAGCGAGGCCAGGGCGGAGCGCAGCGCAGGGATGCCGTCGCCGGTGCGGGCGCTCACCCGGA
The DNA here is from genome assembly GCA_964485035.1 of uncultured Myxococcaceae bacterium. Lineage (GTDB taxonomy): Bacteria > Myxococcota > Myxococcia > Myxococcales > UBA5297 > CAZAIE01. The sequence goes on from CAZAIE010000658.1 coordinate 2,881, forward strand.
GCATCGGGGCCTCCTCCAGGAAGGTCCCTGCGCAGGCCGAGGCCACGTCCGCCTCGAGCATCGCCATCCAGTCCTCGCCCAGCTCCGGCGCGAGGTCCGCCTTGTTCAGGACGACCAGCCCGCGCGGGACGCCCAGCAGCCGGCAGATGTCCAGGTGCTCGCGGGTCTGGGGCATCACGCCCTCGTCCGCGGCGACGACCAGGAGAACGAGGTCGATGCCCGAGGCGCCGGCGGCCATGGCGCGGACGAACCGCTCGTGGCCCGGGACGTCCACGACCCCGGCGACCACGCCTCCGCCCAGGTCGAGGTGCGCGAACCCCAGCTCGATGGTGATGCCCCGGGCCTTCTCTTCCTTCAGCCGGTCGGTGTCGATGCCGGTGATGGCCCGCACCAGCGCCGTCTTGCCGTGGTCCACGTGCCCGGCGGTGCCGATGACGATGCGTCGCATGGGAGCCGCAGAGGTCTAGAGGCCGAACCGCCAGCTGGCCTGGAGCAGCACGCCGCCGACGTCCACGTTGTCCACGGCGCCGACCCGGCCTGGCTTCGACCAGACGTAGCGGGCCTCGACCCCGAGTCGGTTCGAGCCCACCGGCAGCTCCAGGCCGAGGTGCGCCCCGAAGGCGAACTGGCCGAAGCCGCTGCTGGTAGAGCCCGTCGGTCCCTCGGAGGTCAACGTCCCGACGGCCGCTCCGACGTCGAGCCCCGCGTAGGGCGCGAGGCGGGCTTGCTTCGGGTCCCCGAAGCTCCAGGTCAGCTCGGCGAGGATGGGGATGCTCATCGTGGTGACGGTCTGCTGGAACGAGGAGAGGGGGCCCTGTCCCACGTCGAAGGCGAGGGCGTAACGCAAAAAGTCCGCGGAGAGGCCCACGAGCAGGCCGCGGGTGCCGACGGGGGTCGAGTCTCCCAGGAGCACGTATCGGGCCGAGAGCCCCAGGGCGGGGCCCAGGGCTCCGAACTGGCTCTGGAGGCCGGCTCCCAGCCGTGGCCCGAGCAGCAGGCGGACTCGGGGCTCCACCTTCGACTTCGAGACGACGAGCGGGGGCTGGGCCATTGTGGGCTTCTCGTCCACTGCAGCCGCGAGGGCCGGGTCGGCTGCTTTGGGCTCGATCTTCGGCTCGGCCTTGGGCTCCGGCTCCTCGTCGGTCAGCTTCCCCGCCTGGCTTGGCTTCGCCGGCTCGTCCTCCAGCTTCCCCGGAGGAGCGGCGGCGACCACGGCCTTTCCGGCTGGCTTCGGTTCGGCCTTGGGCGTCTTGTCCGCCTTGGCAGGCTTGTCTGGCTTGTCGGCGTTCGCCGGCTTGTCGGCCTTGGCGACCTTCACTGGCTCCTTGGGCTCAGGCTCCACCTTGGCGACCGCTGTGGGGCCGCGGGCCTCGTCGAACGAGACCATGACCGCTCCACGGCCGGGGCCGACCTCGACGAACAGCGTGTGGGGGCCTGGAGGGACCTCGACGACCTTGTCGACGGGAGCGCCGGCCTTCTCGGCGCTGTCGCTGACGGAGTCCTTCACCCTCGCCGGCAGGCTGAACCGGCCCACCTCGCGGCCGTCCCGCATGACCTTGACCGGGAGCGGCCCGCCCTTCCCGTCCCCGACGCGGCGCAGCGTCACCTTCACTGGGCCGGGACCGATGACCCCACCGCGGAGCGTCTCCTCGGCGCCGACCCTGTGGCCCTCCAGCCCGCCCTCGAGCTTGACCTTGTCGTGCTTCGACTTCACCCGGACGTCACCCGCGAGGGCGGGAGCGGCGACCAACGACACCGACAGGAGCATGGCCAGCAGGCGCATGGGTGCCTCGAGAGAAACGGTTGGCGCAGAGTCTACCCCCGTGCAACCTATTGAAGGAAGGGCTGTTCTTCTGGTCCATTTGACCGATATCTGCGACGGGGAGCGGCGATTACCCTTCCCTACAATGCTAAGG
>CAZAIE010000659.1:0-4793 GCA_964485035.1 uncultured Myxococcaceae bacterium
CTCAGGGCGCTGGGGACACCACACAAGCCCAGCGCCCTGAGTGGCTGCAGATAATGCTACAGCGACCTTCCGCGCGTCAATTCGTCGCTGTGGATTCCCAGAGCCCCTCGGCCTCAGTGAGCGGCCGGAGCGTGATCGGCCGCCTCGGCGGCCTTCTTCTCCATCGGTGCCGCGCGCAGACGGGCGGGCTCCGCAGGAGCCGAGTGCGGGCCTGCCCCGCCCCGGACGACCTTCGCCTGCGCAGAGTCCGGCCAGCGGCGGGCCAGCTCCACCCGAGCATCTGCTGCCTCTCGCGTGCGTCCCAGCCGATCGAGCACGTCCACCCGGGCCAGCGCCGCCTCGGGAGCTCGCGCGTGGCTGGGGAACCGCGCGAGGAAGGCAGCATAGGCGGCCTCGGCGCTGGCATAGTCCCCAGTGGCGGCGAGGCGGGCGGCCGTCTCGAGCAGCGCTTCCGGCGTGGCGGGCGCAGAAGCCTTGGCCTTCGGTCGGGCCTCGGCCAGAAGCTCCTCAGTCGACTCCCGCTCGGACACGGCAATGGGCTCGGCGGCCGGCTGCATGGCGGCCGGGGGGGCAGCCGGAGCAACCGATGGCCTGGGCGCCGGGGCCGGGCGCGCGCCCGCCAGCGGAGCGACGTTGCTCACAAGGCCTGCCGTCGTGGCCACTGCATCCTCGTCCCTGCTGGCACTGGCCGCCTCGGCGCGACCCGACTCATCCCGCCGTTCGGCCTTTCCCTGCGGCCTGGCGTCGCCGGGGGCAACGGCGATCACGTCGTCGAGCATGGAGGAGGCGGAGGAGGAGGGCTTCGCCAGCCCTCCGCCGCCTCCGGCCTGCGCCAGGCTTCCCAAGCCGTCTGCCTTCGCGACGGCTCTCTTGGCGGGAGCCGCGGCCTTCCGCTCGACGTGTCGGCCATCCTCGACGGCGACAGTCCGGGTCTGCGCTTCCTTCGCGTCCTGCTCGTTCTTGTCGCGCCCCGCGCCCTCGAGGACCACCTCGGGTTCGGGCTTGGAAGGCGCATCTTTCGCGCGCTCCAGTTGAACGACGCCCTCCCTCGCAGGAGCTGCCGCAGGGGCCGCTACGGGCGCCGGGGCGAGGCTCTGGGCCGGGTCTCCGGTCCGCCCCACGACCAGGAGCAGCGCGGCGGCCGAGGCCCCGGCGACGGAGATTGCGGGCACCAGCCAGGTCCAGAACCGGGCTTTCCGCGGCTGGGGCCGCGCCTGCTGGGCATACGCCAACAGCGACTCCAACCCGGCCTCGGGCGCCGGTTCGGGAGTGAGCCCAGCCATGGCATGGCGGGTCTCGGCCATCGTCATCAGCGCGGTGCGACACGCCACACACCCGGACAGGTGCGCCTCGACCTTCCGCCTCGGCGCTCCTTCGAGCTCACCGTAGGCGTAGTCCAGGAGCAGCGCGTCCACGGATGCGCAGCTGTCGCCCGACTGCTTCACGTCACCGACTCCTTTCACCCGGGCTGCCCCGAGAAGGCGCCCTTGGGCTCCTCTGCCATGTCCCCGTCCAACCCCGCCTCCGCCAGGTGGCGCCTCAGCGCCTCGAGCGCGTACCGCATCCGGCTCTTCACGGTGTTCTCCGGCACCCCCGTCACTTCCGCGATCTCCTTGAACTGCACCCCGTGGTACTCGCGCAGGAGGAAGACCTCGCGCTGCTCCGGAGGAAGCTTCGCCAAGGCCCGCTCGAGCACCGACCGCGCGGCGCACTCGGCGGCGGCGCGGTCGGGTCCGGCATCCGGCGAGGGCACCCGCTCCCCCAGCGTCCGCTCGTCCTCGGCGTCCCCGGCCGTGGCATCCAGGCTGTCCGCCTTGCGGTAGCTGTCTTTGCGGAGGGCGTCCATGCAGAGATTCCGCGCAATCGTGTAGACCCAGGTGGTGAACTTCGCCCTGGCCTCGTACGTGCCCGCGCTGCGCACGACCTTGAGCCAGGTCTCCTGCAGCAGGTCCTCGGCCCGCTGCCGGTTGTTGCCCGAGAGCCTGAGGAGGAAGTTGAAGACGGCGCCCCGGTGCCGGCGGACGAGCTGCTCGAACGCACGCACGTCTCCGGCCTTGTAGGCGAGCATCAACCTCTCGTCAGCGACGCTCTCGACCACGATTCTTCCCGGAGCCTACGGTCGGACACCCTGCAACGCCCTGCATGCTACCCCAAATGGTGGCCCGCGCTTCCCTTCAGGGCCCCGAACCGCTCCGGTCATCTGGTGGAACGTCCGGAGCCTGCTTTCGATCTGCGCGTCCGCGGCGCAGCCGGACGACGGCCTCGACCACCAGGAAAACCGCCGCCATCGCGCCGAAGTGCGCCATGGCCAGCGGGTGACCCGGCTCGCGCAGGTGCAGGTACAACGTGCGCCCGAGCCCGATTCCCAACAGCATCCCTGTCACCAGCCGGGAGGCGTTGGTTCCCGTCGCCGAATCCAGCCGCCCCCGCGCCCAGTCTACGAGCACCGGCAGGGTGGTCAGGCAGACCAGGACCAGGTCCCACGGCCAGACCTTCCCCGCCCGCAGCGCGATCTGGACACCGATGACCGCGAACATCGTCGGATACAGCCCGAGGCACCGAGCGCAGACGTGGAGCCCCGCAATCCGGACGCACCGGTGGTACCCGTCGGGGTGGTGATGCGAGAGGACGAAGGGGGTCTGCATCAGCTCTCCAGTAGGCAGGCGACCTCGTGCTGGTCCGCGACGCGCCGGAGGACAGGGCGTTCTGTCCGGCATCGGTCCATCACCTGCGGGCACCTGGGATGGAAGGGGCATCCCCCTGGCCTCGCACCCGGGCCCGGAGGCTCTCCGCGCGCAGCCCTTCCCTGGTCGTCCGCCCGTGCCGCGGCCAGCAGTGCACGGGTGTACGGATGGCGCGGTGTCTCGAAGAGGCCCCTGGCCGGTGCTGCCTCCACCACCCTTCCCAGATACATCACGAGGACCTGGTCAGCGAGGTGGGCCACCACCCGCAGGTCGTGGGAGATGAGCAGCATCGCGAGCCCCATCCGCTCCTGCAACTCCGCGAGGAGGTTCAGGACCTGGGCCTGGACCGACACGTCGAGGCCCGTCAGCGGCTCGTCCAGGACGAGGAGCGCCGGGCCCACCGCCAGAGCCCGCGCGAGGCCCACCCGCTGGCGCTGTCCCCCCGAGAGTTCGTGCGGGTGCCGGCCAAGCAGCTCGGGACCGAGGCCAACCTGGGCCAGCAGCTCCACGACGCGATCGCCCGCGGGCACCCGTCGTGGCAGCGAATGGGTTTCGAGCGCCTCCTCCAGGGTCGACTCCACGGTCCAGCGCGGGTCGAGCGCCCCGCCGGGGTCCTGGAAGGTCATCTGGAAACGCCGCCGGAACGGCCGCACCTGCGACCACCCCAGCCGCGTGACCTCGGTGCCGTCGAGGAGCACCCTGCCCGCCGCCGGTTCGATCAGCCGGAGGGCCGCCCGCGCCAGGGTGCTCTTCCCACAGCCCGACTCCCCCACCAGGCCGACCACCTCGCCGGCGTGAACCCGCAGCGTGACGCCATCCACGGCGCGGAGGGCGCCGAAGTTCACTTCGAGGCCGTCGAGCTCGAGGAGCGGGCTCATGGGGTCACGTCCAGCGGATGCCAGCAGGCGACTGGCCTCGGTCCCCCGCCCATCGCCGGCCGGCTCGCGCTGCACTCTGACGAGGCCCGGGGACAACGAGGAGCGAACAGGCACCCCGGTCCGCGCTCGCCGGGGGCAGGGACCCGCCCGGGGATGGCCTCGAGCCGGGGACGCGGCCGGGTGGCCGGACGCTCGGGCGGCACCGCCCGGCAGAGCGCCGCGGTGTAGGGGTGCCGGGGCGCACGCAGCACCTCGGCAGTGGGACCCGACTCCACGACCCGGCCGGCGTACATCACCGAGACCTCGTCGCACAGGCGGGAGACGACCCCGAGGTCATGGCTGATCACCAGCAGCCCCAGGCGTCGCTCGGCGCGGAGCTGCGCCAAGAGCCCGAGGAGCTGGAGCTGGACCGTCGCGTCCAGGGCCGTGGTGGGCTCGTCCGCGACCAGCAGCTGCGCCCCACAGCAGAGCGCCAGGGCGATCATCGCGCGCTGGCGCATGCCTCCGGAGAGCTGGTGGGGGAAGGACGCCGCGCAGCGGGCCGGGTCCGGCAGGCCTACCGAGCCCAGCGCCTCGAGCACCCGCGCCTGGACCTCGCGCCCGCGGGCCACGCCGTGCGCGCGCAGCGCCTCACCGAGCTGCTCGCCCACCTCGAGGACCGGATTGAAGGAGCTCGCGGTGTCCTGGAACACCATCCCGACCCTGCGGCCCCGCAGCCCGCGCAGCTCGGACTCCGGGAGCGAGCGCACCTCGACCCCGTCGAGACGGACCGAGCCAGCGACGATCTCCGCGGCCGGTGGCAGGAGCCTGACGAGCGAGAGCGCGAGGAGGGTCTTGCCGCAGCCGCTCTCCCCGACCAGCCCCAGGGAGCGTCCCTCGGAGATCGACAGCGAGACCTCGTCGACAGCGAGGAACGCCTGCCCTCCCCGGCCTACCCGGGTCGACAGCCCGCGCACCTCGAGCAGCGGCTCCATCGCGCCGGTCAGGCAAGCGCCTTGGCCACGTCCTCCGCGCTCGCCGCGCCGCGGTCCAGCAGCAGCTTGAGTGCGGTGGCGGTGACGCGGTCGGGGGGCAGCATGAGCATGGCGACCACGTCGTCGCCCGTGACCAGCGACTTCTCCAGGAGGATCTTCACCAGGCTCGCGCTGAGCTTGTCCGGGGGAATCGCCAGCAGGCCGATGAGGTCCGTCGGGCCAATCGCCCCGCGCGCCAGGAGGACCCTCACCACTGC
>CAZAIE010000660.1:0-4779 GCA_964485035.1 uncultured Myxococcaceae bacterium
TGTGCCACGGCCGACCCGCCGCAGCCGATTGGGTGGTTCTTACGAGCGGGTCAACGTTGGTCGCCCCGAGGTCGAGATGCGGCGGTTCGGCTTCTTCCTGCTGTGCTTCCTCGTTGCCCGCGAGCGGATCGCCGTGGCCGCTGCGCCGGCTCCCCTGGCCTCGCCCGTCCCCTCCCAGTACGCGCGGTCGATGGCCCTGGCGGTGTCTGCCGACGGAGCGTTTCTTGCGCGCGTCGTGGAGGGAAGGGATCCACAGCTCGAGGTCTACGAGGCGCAGACGGGCCTGCGGCTGGGGCGAGCGCCGCTGCCGGGCTACGTCCGCACGCTGGAGCTGATCCCCGGGGCGAGCCCCAAGGCCCTGCTCTTCGGCGAGGACCGCGTGCTCTTCGACCTCAGGACGCAGCAGACCCGCGTGGTGGAGCGCGGACAGGTCTTCGGGTTCCAGAAGGCGAAGGCGTCCTTCGACGGGAAGGGCGTGCTCGTGTGCTTCCAGCCCCACACCTTCCTGCGCGGGGCCGGGGGACCAAGTGGCGTCGCGGCCGAGTCCGCAGGCTGGCTCGAGGTCGGGGCCGGCGACGTGGCCCCGCTCTCGAAGGACTGGCGCGCCGCCTGCCGCACGGCCGTGTCTCCCGACGCACGATGGCTCGCCGAGCCCGTGGAGGGGCTGCGGGTATGGTCGGTCGCTGCAGGGACGCCGCAGGCGCTTCCCGAGGCCGCGGGCTGCACGGTGGATGCGGTGTCGTTCTCCCACGATGGCCGCGTCCTCTTCGCCGCTGCCAGGTGCGCGGACGGAGCGGCCCTCCTCTCATGGGAGCCCGGGAGTTGGAGGGCGCTCGCGTCGCTCCCGCTGCCGACGAAGGAGGGGAGGGTGGCGCTGGTCTCGCACGACGGTGCGTGGGCGCTCTACCAGCTCGAGCGGGGCGCGGTGGAGGTCGTGGAGACCGCGAGCAGGAAGGTTGCCTACCGCTTCCAGCGCGTCGAAGACCGGGGAGACGTGGTGCTGCTGCCGGGCGAGGGAGTCAGCCTGGGCATGGAGGTGGGCGCGCGCGCGGTGCTGGTCCATTCGCTCGCCGAGCGCCGCGCGCTGTGGTTCCTGGATGGCCGGCGCGAGGCAGGGCCCGTGGCCGTGCTTCGGGACTGACGGCTCAGCGCGCCTGCCAGTCCGCGGCGCCGAGCAGGCCCTCGGAGAACGACGCCTCGGCCTCGGTGTGGAAGAGGCTGACCTTGTAGGTCATGCCCACGTCCGACGGGCCCAGGTCCTCCCACTCCTTCTCGCTGACGGTGAGCACGTCGCCCGGGCCGAAGCGGTGATCGCGGTTCACGTCGGTGGTGAGCTCGTAGCGGAAGTTGTAGCCCGGCTTCCAGTGCATGCCCTGGGCCTCCAGGTCGGTGCGCAGCTCGCTGACCAGGTACGAAGGGCCGTTGTCCTTCGAGCAGTACCGGACCTGGAAGAGCACGTCGGCGCCGCTGGAGAGGGGCGGGGCGGCGTCCACCACCAGGATGCCGATGGACTCCTCGGCGGGCTCGCCGGGCATGCCGAGCTCGCAGGCGGCGAGGGCGCAGCAGAGGGCGGTCAGGATGGCGCGCTTCATGGACGACACCTCGGTTTCGTTCGGTCCCGGGGAGGAGACCCGCGAGGAGTCCGCAAAGTGCAAAGGAGAAAGGAAGAGCGCCGGCCCAGTCTGGCTGGGGCCGGCGCTCGGGCGGCGGGCATGGGGGCCCACCGGCATGCGAGCGGCCGAGGCCGCCCGCGAGAGTGCTAGCTGGAAGGATGTCGTTGGTTCTGCGTCCGGACCTCCTTGCTCGTGCTGCGTGGGACTGACGCCTCACTCACTCCGGCAGTCCAACACGCGAGCGCGCAGAACCTATTCCCGCTCTCGATCTGGCGGGCGCGCGTGGACCGGGATGGCGCCGTCCCAGGTGACCACCGGGCTCGAGCCAAGGGCGACCTGCGCGGCGCGGCGCCCCTCGAAATCCAGGATGGCGATCTGTGGACGGGCGGAGCGCAGCTCGAGCACCACCCGGTCGTTGGGGAGCACGGTGGCAGCGGACATACGCCACATCAGGCCAGGCGCCTCGAGCGCGAGGTGCAGCTTCTCCTTGGTCTCCCGCCGGGTCACTGCCATGCCTTCCGCGGCCCAGCCGTAGGGATAGGGGAGCCGAACGAGCCACGGCGAGGAAGCGGGGTCCACGCGGAGATCGGGGCGGGGAGACTGCCAGGGCTGGTCCCAGATGGGCGCGGCGGGGCCTGCGCCCGGGACTGCACGCGCGATGGCGGGCCAGAGCAGGGACTGTGGCTCGCCGGGGGAGTCGGGCTGCGCGAGCCAGAGGTCCCACTGGGTGGAGTCGGCGGAGAGCTTCGGGAAGAGGCCGACCCGGGACGCAGCCGGGACCTCGGCCAGGCGCTCGGGCGGCGAGCCGTCGAGGCGGACCCGCAGCAAGGAGCGGGTGTCGGGGGACAGGAAGTAGACCGTCGCCGACGGGGAGTCCGAGGCCACCGCCGGATCGTGGCGGAGGGAGAGCAGCGAGGTCACGCTCAACACGGCGAACCACGGGAGGAGGAGCGCGTAGGAGGCGGTCTGGGAGAGCAGGCACGCGCGGACCGCGCGGCGCAGCCGGCTGGTGCCGGGAGGAGGGGCGCCGAGCGCGAGCAGGACGAACGGGAACTCAAGCACGAGGGAGCCGAGGTAGGCGAGGACCACGAGCGCGGCGAGGACGAGCCGGGCACGCGCCAGCGGCGTGTCGCCGAGGAGCCAGTCGGCGAAGGGCTCTTCGGCCAGGGCGCCGAGGGTGGCCGAGAAGTAGTTTGCGAGGACCATCACGGCGATGGCCCGCAGCTTCTTCGCCTTGAAGACCGCGCCCACTAGCAGCCCCTCGAGCAGGCCGATGAGCGCGTTGCCGATGAGGAGGTGCGCGGCGGTCCCGAGCAGCAGCGGCGTCCCGGCGTTGGCGAGGGCGGTCGCAGGGAGCAGGAGCGCGAGCAGGGTCACCGCAGGCAGGGCAGGGCGTGGCACGGGAGCTCCTCGGTTCTGGGAGAGGGGATTCTCCCCCAGGGGAGCGTCGTTCCGCGAATGGACACACGCACGCGGACGCCGGGGCTCCGGGTCAGGCGCGCAGCGCGTCCGCCAGCTCCGCGAGCAGCACCACCTCGCTCCGGCAGGCCTTGTGGAGGTCCGCGAGGTCCACGCTCTCGTCCTCGCTGTGGGCGTGGCACCGCGGGTCCTCGACGCCGATGAGCAGCGCCGGCACCCCGCCCAGCGCCCGCGCGAAGGGCTCCACGAACCCGATGGTCGCCCCGCAGCCGATGGCCAGCGGCTCCCGCCCGTACCCCACGCGCAGGGCGCGCAGCGTGGCCTCGTACGCGGGACTCTTGGTGTCGCCGCACCACCAGCCGCCCTGGTCGTCGAGCTTCACGTCCACCTGGACGCCCCACGGCGCGCTCGAGCGCAGGTGGGAGACCAGCCGCTCGCCGAGCACGCGGGGATCCTGGTCCGGCACGAGGCGCAGCTCGACCCTCGCCCACGCCCGGTCGCACACGATGTTGCGCACGTCCTCCCTGCTGCTCGCCTGGGTCGCGTTCACCACCAGCGCCGGCCTGCGCCACAGCGACTCCAGCGGTGGGCCGTCTCCCCCCAGCCACGAGACCCCCGGCAGCAGGCCCGCCTGATTCCTCAGCTCGTCTCGGGTGATCGGCAGGGCCGCCAGCGCCGCGCGCTCCTCCGGCGTCGGCTCGCGCACGTCGTCGTAGAACTCCGGGAGCGCGACGGAGCCGTCGGGGTGGGTCAGCGCCGCGAGCATGCGCGCCAGGGCCATCGCCGCGTCCGGGACCGGCCCGCCCCAGGTCCCCGAGTGGACCGCGCGCTCGAGGACGCGCACCTCCACGTCGGCGACCACCAGCCCTCGCAGCGAGGTGGTGAGCGCGGGGATCCCGGTGTCGAAGTTGTCGGTGTCGGTGAGCACCAGCGCGTCGGCGCGCAGCAGCTCCTGGTGCCGCTGCAGGAACTCCCCGAGGTGCGCCGAGCCCGGCTCTTCCTCTCCCTCGATGAGCACCTTCACGTTCAGCGGCAGCGCCCCCGCGGTGGCGAGCCAGGCCTCCACCGCCGCGGCGTGCACCACGATGCCGGCCTTGTCGTCCGCGGTCCCCCGGCCGTACAGCCGTCCCGCTCGCTCTTGCGGTTCGAAGGGCGGCGAGGTCCAGCGGTCGGACTCCCCCGCGGCCTGGACGTCGTGGTGGGCGTAGAGCAGCACCGTGGGCCGACCCGGGGCGTGGAGCCACTCGCCGTAGACGTACGGGGGCGCCCCGTCGACCCGGAGGAGCTGCACGCGCTGAAGGCCCGAGCGCTCGAGCAGGGCGGCCGTCTCCACGGCGCTTCGCTCGAGCGCGGCAGGGTCGAACCCCGGGAAGGCGATGCCCGGGATGCGGACCAGGTTCGAGAGCGCCGCGACGTGCTCTGCCGAGCGCTGGGAGAGGTGCTCCAGGACCTTGGGAATCAGCTCGGACGGTTCGGACGGTCGGGACATCGCGCCTCCCGGGCGCGGCATCCTACTCGCCCGAGGGGCGCACCAGCGTCGGCTCGGTGTCGGCCTCGGAATCGGGGCGCGCGGGCGAGCCGGGCGTCTTGCCGGGCGCGCTGCGCTGGTCGAGGTAGGCGACGATGCGGCTGAAGACGGAGGGTGACTCCTGCGGCGGCAGCGCGGGCAGCACGAACGACTCCTCCATGAGCCGCGCCAGCGTGAGCGGGTTCGCGACGAGCCCCAGCCGCTGCTGCACCTCTTCGA
>CAZAIE010000661.1:0-4773 GCA_964485035.1 uncultured Myxococcaceae bacterium
CGCCTACACCAAGCTGATGCAGGGAGAGACCTACCAGCCCATCGTCCCCGCCGGCGACGGCCGCGCCGAGGTGACGAAGTGGTCGGTGACCCTCGGCCTGCTGATGGTCGTGCTCTGGTCGGCGGCGTGCATCTACATGGCCCTGAAGGCCGGCAACGCCATCGAGGCGGCCATCCCCATCGCGGTGATGGCCATCTTCTTCGGCAAGATGCGCAAGAAGCGCTCCACCATCCTCGAGAACGTGATGGTGCAGTCCATCGGCCAGGCCTCGGGCGTGGTCGCCGCGGGCGCCGCCTTCGTCATCCCCGCGCTCTACATCAACCAGCTGCAGCCCACCTGGTGGCAGATCTTCCTGGCCTGCTCCCTCGGCGGCATCCTCGGCGTCGCGCTGATCATCCCGCTGCGCAAGTACTTCGTGAAGGACCTGCACGGTGAGCTGCCCTTCCCCGAGGCCACGGCGATCAACGAGATCCTCTGCTCGGGTGAGAAGGCCGGAAAGGGCGCGGGAAAAGTCCTGCTGCTCTCCATCGGCCTCGGCGCGGCGTACGACTTCCTCGCCGACACCGTCGCCGCCTGGAACGCGAAGATCTCCGTCAACACGCTCCTTGGTCGTGACAGCGGCCTGGGCCAGAAGCTCGCCGCCAACCGCATCGAGCTCTCCTGGGACAGCCTCGCGGCGCTCTTCGGCCTGGGCTACATCATCGGCCTGCGCTACGCGGCCATCATCGCCGCGGGCTCGGTGCTCGCGTACCTGGTGATGGTCCCGCTGGTCTACCTGTTCGGCTCCCAGGTGGAGTCCTTCACCTACGCCGGCGCGACCTACCACATTGCCCAGATGAGCGCCGGGCAGATCTTCGCGAAGTTCGTCAAGCCCATCGGCATCGGCGCCATCGCGGTCTCCGGCCTCATCGGGATGATCCGCATGGGCAAGATCATCGCTGGCTCCGTCTCCCTCGGCTTCAAGAGCCTGGGCGGCAAGAAGACCGACGAGGGCGCTGTGGAGCGCACCCAGCGCGACATGAACGCCAAGACCGTCCTCCTGATCCAGGGGGTGGCGACGCTGGCCATGGCGGGGCTGTTCTTCGTGGTGTCGCTCTCCAGCGGCGAGTACGGTGCCGGCCGCTCGGTGGTCTTCGCCCTCGCCGGCGCGCTGGTGGGCTTCCTCCTGTCCTTCCTCTTCACCCCCGTGGCCGCGCAGGCCATCGCCACGGTGGGCACCAACCCGGTCTCGGGCATGACCCTCATCACCCTGGTCATCGCCGCGGCGGTGATGTCCACCGTGGGCCTGTCGGGCAAGCCGGGCATGTTCATCGCCCTGGTCATCGGCACGGCGGTCTGCACCGTGCTGTCCACCTCGGGAGCGCTGATCAGCGACTTCAAGATCGGCTACTGGATTGGTTCGACCCCTCGGCACCAGCAGCGGTGGAAGTTCGCGGGCATCATCGTCGCCTCGCTCGCGGTGGCCTTCATCATCCCGGTGATGGACAACGCGTACCACTTCCTGGTGATGGACAAGAGCGGCAACCTCGTCTCCAACAGCGAGGTGCTCCCCGCGCCGCAGGCGAACATGCTCGCGGCCATCATCAACGGCCTCATGTCCAACGCCGAGCAGCCGGTGCTGCTCTACGCGCTGGGCGGGCTCATCGCGGTGCTCCTGTACATGGCTGGCGTCCCCATGCTGGCCTTCGCGCTGGGCATGTACCTGCCCATCTCCATCAACCTCACCGTCCTCGCCGGCGGCTTCGTCTCGTGGGTCGTCTCCAAGACCGGCAAGACCAAGGAGATCAAGGCGGCCCGCGGAGAGCAGGGCACCCTCATCGCCTCGGGCCTCATGGCCGGCGCCGCGCTCATCGGCATCGTCTCCGGCGTGACCCGCCTGCCCGAGGTGGGCGCGCCCATCCGCTGGCTGGGCCTGGGAGAGCGCTACGCGCTGGAGCGCAAGTACGTCCCGGTGGCCAACGGGCCGACCTCTGCCAGTGGCCAGGAGCTGGCGGCGATGGCCGATTGGTGCAACCGCCACGTGCCGCGCCCCGCGCACCCGAGCTACACCGAGGCCAGCTGCGCAGGGCTGCAGGCCAACTCCGTGCTGGTCGCCTCGTCGGAGTGGTGTAGCCGGCCCGAGCCGCGGCCGGTCGTGGAGGGCTTCACCGCCGAGACCTGCACCGCCACGGCCTGGCACGCGGGCGCGACCGGCCAGGGGATCAGCCTGGTGGCGTTCATCGTGCTCGCGTTGCTCTGCTTCCTCCTCGCCAAGAAGGGCGCGGAGTGGGAGGTCGCCGACGCGGCAGCCGCCGAGAAGGAAGAGAAGGCCGAGAAGGTCTGATCTCGAACTGGAACCGAAGTGATTCGGAGGCCGGCTCCTGCGAGGGGGCCGGCCTCTGGTCTTTCCAGCGCGTCTCGTCGGCTCTACGTGACGAACGCCGGGGCGCTCACCCCTCGGAGTAGAGCCCGTCGAGCACCGCCCGGTAGCGCTGCGAGACCACCGCGCGCTTCACCTTGAGGGTGGGGGTCAGCTCGCCGGTCTCCTGCGACCACTCGTGGTCGAGCAGCGCGAACTTGCGGATGCAGGCGTACCCGGGCTGGGTGGCGTTGAGCGCGTCCACCGCCGCCTGGATCCGCGCGCGGATCTCGGGGCGCTGGCAGAGGTCGGTCATCGAGGAGTAGGGCAGCTTGTTCTGCTCGGCGAACTTCTTGGCGTGGTCGGCCGAGATGGTGAGCAGCGCGGTGACGAACTTGCGCCCGTCCCCCTGGATGGAGACCTGGCCGATCAGCGGCTCGGTCTTCAGCGCGTTCTCCAAGAGCTGCGGGGCCACGTACTTGCCGCCGGTGGTCTTGATGAGGTCCTTCTTGCGGTCGGTGATGCGCAGGTAGCCGTCCGCGTCCTCGGCGCCGATGTCCCCCGTGCGCAGCCAGCCGTCCGGGGTGAGCGCCGCGGCGGTCTCGTCCGGGAGCTGGTAGTAGCCCTTCAGGATCACCGGGCCCCGGAGCAGGATCTCGTCGTCCTCCCCGAAGCGCACCTCGATGCCCGGGAAGGCCGGCCCCACGGTGCCGATGCGGTTCTTCCCCAGGATGTTCGAGTGCGTGGGCGCGCAGGTCTCGGTCAGGCCGTAGCCCTCGAGGACGTGCAGACCGCACAGCTCGAAGAAGTAGGCGATCTTCGGGGATAGCGGCGCGCCCCCGGAGATGAACGACCGCACCCGGCCGCCGAACTTCTCGTTGAGCTTCGCGGCGATCTTTCCGAACACCAGGCGCTTGTGCACCAGCCACTCGGGGTTGCGGTACTCGCGCCCGGCGACCCGCGCGGTGACGTAGTCCTCGAAGGCGACCATGGCCCGGCGGAAGAGCAGCCCCGCGATCCCGGCCTTGGAGTTGCCCTCGGCCACCACCTGGTTGAACGCTTTCTCGAAGACCCGCGGCACCGAGGGCAGCACCGTGGGCCGGGTCTCCGCGGCGTTGGCCAGCAGCCGCTCGACCGACTCGGCGAAGACCACCCGCACGCCCTGGCCCAGCCAGCACGACTCGATGGCCCGCGCGAAGGAGTGCGCCAGCGGGAGGAAGAGCATCACCTCGTCCTCCGGGACCAGGATGGGCGCCTGCATCACCGCGAACGACTGCGCCACCCAGTTCGCGTGGGTGAGCATCACGCCCTTGGGCGTGCCCTGCGTCCCGGAGGTGTAGAGGATGCAGTTCAGGTCGCCCGGGAGGATCTTCTCGGCGCGCGCCTCGAGCCCGGTGGGGTTCTTGGCGGCCTCGGCCTGTCCCCGCTCTTCCAGCTCGGCGAGCGAGAGCAGCCGGTCCTCCGGCCGCGAGGGGAGGTCGAACGAGACGTAGTGCTCCACCGCGGGAGTCCGGGGCCGCGCCTCCTGCAAGCGGCCCCAGCGGCTCCCGGCCCGTCCCTCTGCCCGGTCGTGGTCGAAGAACACGACCTTGGCGCCGCTGTCGCGGACGATGTACTCGGTCTCCTGCGCGGTGTTCGAGGCGTAGATGGGCACGCTCACCGCGCCGGCGCCCAGCACCGCCGCGTCCGCGAGGCACCACTCCAGCCGCGTCTGCCCGAAGATGCACACCCGGTCGCCTGGCCTCACGCCCAGGGCCACTAGGCCCTCGGAGAGGGCCCTCACCCGTGCGATCAGCTCGCCCCAGGTCAGGGTGCGCCACTCGCCGCGCACACAGTGCCGGCAGGCCTCGCGCCCGGTGTTGCGCCCCTGCCGGAGCATCATCCGGACGATGTTTCCGTACTCGGGGTTGTCGGGGATCTCGAGCTTCCTATAGGGCACGGCGGGCCTCCGCTTCAGAGGCGCGCAGTATACGGTCCGGCTCCGCGGGTGGAAGCGGCGCCTTGGAGGTGGGGCTCGGGGGTTTACAGAAGTTTTTCCAGCCTCAGCGGCCGCCGACGTAGCCGCACAGGGCGACCAGCGCCTGGGGAGCCATGCGCGTGAAGCGCAGCCCGCAGCCCTCCTCAGTGCGGTGACAGACCTCGCCGGTGAGCGTCACCGGACCGACCGACGGCAGGCACAGGGTGAAGGTGACGGTGCTCATCGAAGGGACGGTGCCGCGGAAGAAGGCGCCGCCGATGGACAGGTTCTCGCACACGCCTGCCTGCGACTGGCCGTCCGAGGACCAGGCAGCAGCGGCGTTGCAGGGCACCCGGGCATACTTCCGCGTCGGCGAGAAGGTTCCGGTGGTCGTCGTCATGGCTGCCTCACACCTTCACTGTGCGCTCCGTCACTTGGGTGAAGCAAGCCCCGGACCGGGGGCTCAGCACTCGCAAGT
>CAZAIE010000662.1:0-4772 GCA_964485035.1 uncultured Myxococcaceae bacterium
CGACCAGGGCGTGCGCTTCCTCGCACAGGGAGACCTGGACCGCGCCCAGCGCAACTTCGAGCTCGCCCGCGAGTACTCGCCGGACTACCCCGAGCCCGCGAACAACCTCTGCCTCGTGGCGGTGAAGCGCGCCGAGTTCAAGAAGGCCAAGGCGCTCTGCATCGAGGCGCTGCGGCTGAACAACGACTTCGCCGAGGCCCACAACAACCTGGGCTTCGTCTACCTCAAGGGCGAGCAGGACCCCGCCCGCGCCGCGGACCTCTTCCGCGCGGCCCTGAAGATCCACCCCGGGTACGTGGACGCCCGCTACAACCTCTGCCTCGCCCAGCTCGAGCTGAAGCGGCCCGCCGAGGCCCGCGTCTGCTTCGAGAAGCTGGTGGAGACCAACGAGCGGCTCGCCGACGCCCACTACGGACTCTGCTACCTCGACCTCGAGGCCGGCGACCACGCCCGCGCCATCGAGCGGTGCACCCGCTCCATCCAGCTCGACCCGGCCTTCGCCGACGCCTACGCCAACCTCGCCCGGGCGCAGCTCGTCGCTGGTCGCCCCTGCGAGGCCCAGGAGACAGGGCAGGCCTGCGTGCAGGTCGACGCGCAGCACGCCGAGTGCCGACGCCACCTCGAGGCCGCCGCGAGCCGCTGCGCGCTGCAGGAGGGAGCCACCCACCCGGCTCCGTGACGGCGGCGCACTCGATGCTAGGGTGTGCGCCATGAAACGCATCGAACTCGCCGCCCTCTGCTCCCGCGACCTGCGCTGGGACAAGCTCGTCGCCGACCTCCCGCCCGCGCTGGAGTCCATCGGCCTCGCGCACTCCGACTCCACCGCCGACGGCGAGGCCGTGGTGCTGGATCACGGCGAGGAGGGCTGCGTCATCCTCTTCGACCGCGTGGGGCTGGCGCAGCGCGCCGCCCGCGCCCTGGCCACCCGCTCTGGCGCCACGGTGATGGTCTACGAGGTGGTCGGCTCGCGCGGCGAGAAGCGCTCGAAGTTCCGCACCACCGCGTGGCGCGCCGCCCCCTCGGGCGAGCTCGCCGCCGCCGAGGGCCGCGAGCTGGACCTCGAGGACCCGGAGGAGAACTGGGGCGGCGGGACGCTCGACCAGCAGGCGAACAAGGTTCTGGACCTCTTCGCCGACCTGGACCGCCTCGCCGACAAGACCCTCAAGCTCGGCTACCGGCGCCGCGCTCCCGCCAAGGCCTCCACGCCCCGCGTCGCCACGCTGCTCGCCTCGCTGCAGAAGGCCAAGAGCTTCGAGGCCCAGCTCCAGGCCGACGGCCGGGTCGCGCTGAAGATGGCGCTGGCCAAGGGCGGGACGCAGACCAGCTTCTGCACGAAGGACGAGCACGAGGAGCTGGAGTCGCTGCTCAGCCGGTAGCGCCCGTTCCCCGAACCACCGTCCCCGGCCCACTCCGCCAGGAGGCGCGAGATGTCCCTCTTCGACCCGATCCGCATCAACGGGCTCACCCTCCCCAACCGCATCGTGAAGTCGGCGATGGTCGAGGGGCTCGCGGAGGGTGGCCGCGCCAGCGCGGGCGTCGCGCGGATGTACGAGCGCTGGTCCCGCGGCGGGGTCGGCCTGTCCATCACCGGGATGATGGCGGTGATGCCCGGCTGCGGCCTGACCGGGCACGAGGTCTACCTCAGCGACGACGCGGCCATCGAGCCGCTACGGCAGGTGGCCGAGGCCGCGCACCGCCACCAGGGCAAGGTCTTCGCGCAGATCTGCCACGCCCCCCCGCAGATCGGCCGGCGCGCGGCGCGGGCGCTGGGCGGCTCGGTCTCGGCGTCGGCGGGCTTCAACAAGGTCAACCTGATGCTCGACCGCGCCATCTCCGATGGCGAGCTGCGCCGGATCATCACCGCCTTCGGTGCCGCGGCTCGGCGGGTGAAGGCCGCGGGCCTCGACGGCGTGCAGCTCCACGCGGCGCACGGGTACATGCTCTCGCGGTTCTTGAGCCCCAAGCACAACTGCCGCCGCGACGAGTGGGGCGGCAGCCTCGACCGGCGCATGCGGTTCATCACCGAGGTCTACCGCGCGGTACGCGAGTCGGTGGGGCCGACGTTCCCGGTCATCGCCAAGCTGAACTCGCACGACGGCGAGGCGGGCGGGCTGACGCTCGACGAGGGCGTGGAGATCGGCAAGCGGCTCGAGGCGCTGGGGTTCGATGCCCTCGAGGTCTCGGCGGGGACCGGCGACGTGGGCCTGGGTTTCTACCCGAACAAGGGCGAGATCCCCCTCGACCTCGGGAAGCGCTTCCTGCAGAAGAACTACCCCATCCTTCGGCCGGTGCTCCCGTTCCTGGACCCGGTCATCCGCCACCTGTCGCGCGGCGTCCGGCTCGAGCACGAGGCGTACTTCTGGCCCGAGGCGAAGCGCTTCGCCGACGCGCTGAAGATCCCGGTGATCGCCGTGGGCGGGTTCCGCAGCCTGGCCACGGCCGAGCGCGTGCTGGGCGAGAGCCGGGTGAGCATGGTCTCCATGGCCAGGCCGCTGGTGCGCCAGCCCTCGCTGCCCAACCAGTGGAAGAGCGGGCGGGCAACGAAGGCCACCTGCATCAACTGCAACCGCTGCTTCGTGCAGGTGGGGCTCGACGAGCCGCTACGCTGCACCTGGAACGGCGGGCCGGAGGAGGAGTGACCTAGCCAGCGAAGCGATCGCGGGTGCGCTCGACCCGACCTTGCCACGCTCCGGCGACAGGGCTACGGCATGGGCATGTCCGACCTCGAGACCCTCCTCGCCGCGGTCCCGCCTGCGCCCAAGCCAGTCCACACCTTGCGCCGGGCGGACGAGTCCATCCCCGACCTGCCCCGGCGGCTCGTGGCGGCACTGGGGGACGGCACGCTCACGCTGGCGCGATCGCTCGAGGCGCCGGCCGGGTCGACGCTCACGTTCGGCTGGGTCGCCGTCGTCCGCTGGCTCGGCGAGCTCCCGACGGAGCGGCTCGCGGGCGTCCCGCCCCACTTCTTCGAGGTCCTCCTCGACGACGCCGAGAAGCAGCTGCGAACGGCTGCAGCGATGGCGCTCGCCGGGCGCTTCCCCCGTGAGGCCCTTCCAGCCCTGGAGCGCCTCGCCGCAGCGGAAGCACCCGACCGGCGCGATCTCGCCGCGGCCCTCGGTCTGCAGCTCGTGCGAGCGCCCGCCCTCACCCCGGACGACGCGCTGCGGGCCATGCCCGTGCTCGAGAGGCTCGCGAGCGCCCTGCGCGGCCAGGGAAAGAAGGACGCCAAGGACGCCGCCGACTCCGCGCGCAAGCTCGTCCAGCAGGGCCTCGACGCCGCGTTCACGGCCGACGACCCCGAGGCGGTCGCGCGCTTCCTGCAGGGAGCCGAGGTCGACTCCCGGATGCCCGGGGAGCTGTCGCAGCACTTCACGCTGCTCTCGGTTGCCTGCGCGCGGGGAGCCCGTCGGGTGGCGACGCTGCTGCTGTCCCGCGGAGCGGACCCCGTGCGCGCTGCACTCGGCCTCGCCCGCTCGACCTTCCCGAACGGCCTGGAACTCCTCCTCGAGCTCGCGCCGCTCGGCCCCGAGGCGCTCTCGCGCGCCCTCGACACCGCGGTGCTGGCCCCGTTCACGCAGCGCCCCGCGCAGGTGCGCCTCCTCGCCGAGCGGCTGCCCTCACTGGACGTCTCGCACTCCATCGAGCCGGGCCTGCCGCTGGCGGCGACGCTCGCGCGGCTCGGCCTCCTGGACGCACTGGAGGGGAAGCCCGAGGAGGGCGCCATCCGCCAACCGATCGCACCGGAGGTCGTCGCGGCCCTGCTGACCCGCGGCATCAGGCTGGAGCCGGGCGCTCGCCTCGCGGACGTGGTGCCGGCGGCGCGCCGAAGCCTCGAGCAACGCCTCGAGGGGGAGCGCCGGCGCGGAGCCCCGAGCCTCGAGGACCTCGAGCGGGTCGAGAGCCTCTCGCGATGCGAGGAGTGGCTGCGGGGGAAGGGGTGGCTCGCGACGAAGCGCTGAGGCGGGTCAGCGCCCTGCCCTGGCTGCACCGAACGCAGCCACCAGCCACGGCTCACGACTCGCCTCGAGCACTTGGCGCCCGAACCGATTCGGAGTCGGCTCCGGCTTCGGCTCCGAGTGCCCGATGCCGATCTGGTACAGCGTCGCCAGGATCTCCGGGCGGTGACGGATGCGAGCTGCGCCGGGAGCGGCCTCCCACTGCGTCGTGTAGCTCGCGAGCAGGAAGGCAGCGAAGGCCAGGTTGTCCTCGGGCTTGCTCAGCGCCGCCACCATCGCCGCCTTTCCAGGTGACGTCCCCAGAGGCGGCTGGACGATCTCCTCGACCTCGTTCTGCGTCCGGAAGCACGTCCGCGGCGGGTGGCTCGGAAAGTCCCGGTGCTCCTTGGAGCGGGCCCCATCACCACAGCGGGCCCAATGCACGCTCGCCGCCAGCGCCGTGACCGGCTTGATCTGGGCGAGGCCTATCGAAACGTCGAGCCCGAGCGAGAGGCCGTAGTGGCTGTTCCGGTCCGTCAGCCACGCCGCCATGGCCATCTCCTCGAGAGCCAGACGGAACGGCGTGGCGTGCTCGCGGTGGGTCGTGAACACGAGCGCCGCGAGCGTCGCTGGGGCAATGCCGTACCGCTCACTCGCAGTAGTGATCGAGGATCTGTGTGCGAGGACCAACTCTCGTGTCGCCTCCTCGGAGGGACGCCAGTGCGCCACCGTCACCGAAGCAAGCACGGACGCGAGCACCGCAAGCCCGAGCCCACGTCGAACCCTCCGAGCCCAGGGAAGGAGGAAGGCACTCTCCTCCCGGCTCGAACCCCGGCT
>CAZAIE010000663.1:0-4768 GCA_964485035.1 uncultured Myxococcaceae bacterium
TCTGATGGCCGCAGGTGTCCGGGGTGGCGCCTACCATCGCGCTCATGAACGCCGTGCATCCCCAGGCACTCGCGAGGCAGCTGCGCACCCTGCCGTCCGCGGAAGCGGCGAGGCTCGTGTCGGGCCTGGACCGGAAGGTCGCGGAGCAGGCGCTTGGTGCCTTGAGCCGCATGCTCCTCGGCGCGGGCCCCGTCGACGCAGGGCAGCGCGAGCGGGACGACGCGGCCGTGCTCTTCCTGCAGATCATCGCGGCGCGGTACGACCACGTCGTCGAACGGGCCGAGGCGGGCCAGCTCTTCGCGGTGGGGAGCGCCGTCAGGGCTGCGCTGGTCCAGGTCATCGAGGCCCGCCGGCGCGCCGTGGCGGGTCCTTCGGTCATCCCCATCGATCCCACGCCAGGGGCCCACCGTCCCGGCTGGTGGTGACAACCTCCCACCTTTCCCGTCGAGGTCGGACAGACGCAGACCGAACCAGCGTCAGGAAGGCCAGAAGGCAGGTTCGGAACGGCGAGAACGGCCAGGAAGGCCCCTGGGAGCCTCACCCTGGGCCGATGGGGGTGGAAGGCTTGCTGTAATAGGGCTGGCTGCGCGGATGCGCCCCTGGGGCCGCCCAGGAGCCCTGGAGGGCCTTCTCGGGGCCGTTTTCAGACATCCCCAACCAGCTGGATTTCAAGCTCTTTTAGGCAGAAGGCACAATGCTGGCCGCAAAGGTCGCTGTCTGAGTTTGCTGTCTTTGAGCCAGCGGGACGGACCAGCGTAGCCACGAAAAAGCCCCAAGGTCGTTGGACCTTGGGGCCATCTTCGTGTGGGCGATGCTGGGTTCGAACCAGCGACCCCTGCCGTGTGAAGGTGCCAGCATCGTGTTTCGGCCAGTTTCATCGCGAACCATCACGGCCGATTTCCTCCCCTGTTTTCAAGGCATTGGGCCCTATCCGTGTTTCAACCGGTGTCCCCCGGATACAGCCCGTGCCACACTCGCTTGTTACCTCGTTTGTTACCTCGGAGGCTCCATGGCTCGTCAAATCGCCTTCACGGCCAGGTCGCTCGAAGCTCTGAAACCGGAGGCTGCAGCCTACGAGGTCCGGGAGGTTGGCCGCACTGGCCTTCGCCTCCGGGTAGGGCCGTCCGGCTCCAAGAGCTTCCGGTGGCACCACTCGGCAGCCGGGCGGGTCTACACCCTTGGCAGCTTCGGCGACGGAACCAACGGAACGCTCACGCTCGCCGCGGCGCGCACGAAGCTCGAGGAGTACCGAGCGAAGGCGAAGGTGGGCGTTGACCCGGAGGGCACCGTCGAGGGCAAGAAGCGGCCGCAGACGGTGGAGGACCTCTGCGGCGTCTTCTACGAGGAGTGCATCAAGCTCCGGCGGAAGCGCCCCGAGGAGGCCAAGGCCGTGCTCGACCAGAAGATCGTCCCCATCCTCGGGCGCCTTCCCCTCCTCGCCGTGGACACGGTCCAAGCCCGACGCCCGGTGGTGGCGATGGTGAAGGCTGGGCATCCGGTCCGCGCCGGGAAGGTGCTCCAGGTGCTCAAGCAGCTCTTCAACTTCGCCGCCGCCAACGGCTTCATGCCAGCGAACCCGGCGGCCCCGCTCCGAGCGGATGACCTCGGAGTCGAAAGGAACCGAGGCGACCGGCACCTTTCCGCAGAAGAGATCCCCGTGGTGCTCAAGGCCATCGAAGCATCGAACATGGAGCAAGCCGTCCGCCTCGGGCTGCTCTTCCTGTTCTTCTCCGGGTTGCGGACGCTCGAGGCCCTGACCCTCCGGTGGGATGACGTCGACTTCGACGACGCCACGGTCACGGTGCGGGTGGAGAACATGAAGCTCACCCTGAAGCAGGCGCGAAGCGCCAAGCCGTTCATCCAGCCTCTCTCCACGCGGGCCGTGGCGGTCCTCCGCGAGCTCGAGGCGCGCTGCGCGAAGCTGGCGAAGCTCTACCACTGGGCCGAGCCGAGCCCTTGGGTGTTCGCCTCCCCCAGCGCCGAGGCGGGGCACCTCGGGGACAAGGCGCTTGGACGCGCCTTCCGTCGGCTGTGGAAGCCGGAGCGCAAGGCCGGCCAGGCGCTGCCCAAGCCCGCGCTCACCATCCCGCAGGCGAGCCCCCACAACTTCCGCGACACCTTGGCCACGCACATGAGCGACACCCTGGGCATCGCACCGCACGTCCCCCAGCTCTGCCTCGGACACTCGCTGAATGCACTCCTGAGGAACAGCGTAGCGGCCAAGTACGACCACTCTTCTCGGATCGGGGAGAAGCGCCAGGCGCTCGAGGCCTACGCGGTCTGGGTCGAGGGACTGCTCACCGGGAAGACCGCGGAGGTCGTTCCGTTCCCCGCCGGAGGCGATGTCCGGGCGGCGCAGTAGGGTTGTGGCACAGCACGGGGATAGGCCGGCCAGCCGACAAGCGCGCTCCCCAGGCGCGTTTCCCCGCTGCTTCTTCCTGGGGCGCCTTTGGGAGGCGCGATCATGGCAAAGGACCAAGTCGAACCGCCCGGACCGCCTGCCGAGAGCCACCCACTGGGTCCTTCGGTTGCAGATATCCGCGAGCGGCTCCGCGAAGTGGGAATCGAAGTTGTCGAGGGACCAGCGACGCAAGAGACGACCCGGCGGCAGCACTTGTTCCTGGAGTACCTGGGCCGTGTGGCGGAGCTCGGCAAGTTCCCACCGGATGAACCGCCGCCGGACATGAGTCCTCTCTGCGAGAACTGCGGCGCCAGGCCGCACACGTGTATGGCCAGAGACAGAGACGCAGACGGGCGGAGGGGCCCCTGGCGCTGGCTCTGCGACGCATGCGCCACGCCTCCAGGGATGGTGCTCTCAACGACCGAGAAGCCGCTGCCGCAGGTCGAGGCAGCGATTCCCCTTCCATCGAAGAGCAAGGCACCGAAGGGGGCTCTGCAAGCGATAGCAACCCGAGCGGCGACCGTTGGCGCCCGACGCCTGCGCTTCATCGCAGGGGGTGCTGGATTGGAGCACGACGGCCTCGAGACAGGAGACGCTCCCCCGGAGGAACCGGACCGGAAGTTCTGGAGCGACGAGACGCTCAAGGCCTTGCGCAAGCTCCGCGAGGATGAGGCGGCCTTCCTGGCGACCAATCCGCCCATGAAGGAGATCGAGCGCTGGATGCTGGAGACGAAGGTCCCGCGCTGGAACAACCTCTTCGACCACATCAAGCTCTGCGAGGCCTGCGCCGGTCAATTCGCGCCGCACGACAAGCGCGACACCTACTGCTCTCCGCAGTGCGGAAACCGCGTGCGCAACCGAGGACGTCAGCGCGGTGTCACCCTCGACGATGAGATCAAGGCGCACTTTGCCCGGTGCGCTCGGTGCATAGCCGGCCGGAGCTGCGCCGCTCGCGAGAGGCTCCTCTCTCGCGACGACGCCCTCAACAGAGCACGTCCGGCGGAATACTCGGACGACCGTACGCCGGCTCCGGCCGAGGGCAACGACCCCGACTAGTTGGTCCCAAAACTGGTCTCGGGCTCGACCGCAAGATCCCGTCAGGCGCTGACGCGAACTCTGCAAGTAACCGTCCGCACATAGGATTTTTCGCGGCAGTTCGCCTGCGTTCCCTGGTGTAGCCCCCAGGAGGACGCAATGCGAAACCCGATCGACTACCCGACAGCGCGAAGGCTCGCGGTGGAGGCGAGCTGCGACCCACGAACGATTCGCGCCTTGGCATGCGGCCGCCCCGTGCGCGGTCTCGCGGGCCAGCGCGCCCGCGCGGTGATGGAGCGCGCCGGCCTGCTCCGTCCGGTCGATGCGCAGCGGGTGGTGGGCGTGAATGACCCCGCTTCGCGGGGCGAGCAATGACCGCGGGGGCGCCAGCATTTCTCCGGACCCCCGACGTCATCAACCGCTACCAGCTCTCGCGAACTACCCTTTGGCGGCACATCAAGGCGGGCCGGTTCCCGGCCCCGCGGCGCCTTCTCCACCCCTCCCCGACCCTGTTCTGGCGGCTCGCCGACCTTGAGGCCTGGGAGCAGGCGCGTGCGGGGGCCTGCTCTGCGAGCGTCGGCGGTCAGCCGTCCACCGTGGCCGAGGCCGCCCGATGAGTTCAGCGCCGCTGATGCCGTGGCGCGCCTCGCTGGACCTCGGCGGCGGGCGCGTGCTCTTCGTCGAGCTCGAGGACCAGGCCCTGCACCTCCGACTCGGTGACCAGCTCCTGGACCTCCCGTCCGCGGCGCTCCCCGACCTGGCCGGGCTGGTCTCCCGGGCTTGCGCCGAGGCGACGTGGCGAGCAGCTCGCGAGGCCCGGCGATGACTCCCCTGTCCCGACCCGGGGGCTGGGTTTGCGTCCACCGCCAGGTGCTCACCTCACCCGTCTTTCTGGGGCTGACCGCTGAGCAGCGGTCCGTGTTCTTCACGATCCTGCTCTGCGCGAACTGGAAGGCGACGACGATTTGGCGTGGCGGACAGCCCTACCGTATCGAGCGCGGCGAGGTGCTGAGCACACTCGAGACGCTGGCCGACCAGGCCAACGTGGGAGTGCAGACGGTCCGCTCGACCATCGCCGCTCTCGCGCGAGACGACTCCGGAGAGGGAGGGCGGGGGCCGTTCCTGAAAACCCGTTTTCTCAACACGAAGTCCAACACCGGCCCGCGCGTCCTAACCATTTGCCGCTATGCAGAATTTCAGGACGTCCAGGCGCAGCCCAACACGAATTCCAGCTGCGACCCAACACGAGGCCAACACGGACCCAACACGGACCCAACAGGATCAGAACAAGAACAACCAGATCAACAAGGGGAACAACCAGCCCCCCACCCC
>CAZAIE010000664.1:0-4766 GCA_964485035.1 uncultured Myxococcaceae bacterium
GCTCGGGGCCGCGGGCGACTGCCTGCCACCCTGTCCCTTGGCCCCCTTCGCGCCCTTGCCAGCGGCGCTCTTCCCCGCCGGCTGCTTGCCAGCCGGCTGCTTCGCGCCCTTTCCCGGCGGAGGCGCCTGTCCGGGCACGTTGCCCTGCGAGCGTCCCTTCACGTTCTCGATGATGGTCGCGAGCTGGGCCTTGGCCACGTCGCTCTGCGAGGGCCCGAAGAGGTTCTTGAACATCTTCGTGAGGCTGAACCCGCTGCTCGCCGCGCCGCCGGTGGTGCTGTCCAGCGCGGCCTGCACGCTGGCCTCGTCGGGCATGGCGATGTGGCTGGTGTCCTCCATCTCGTTGCCGCCCAGGGCGTTGCCCGCCGACGTGAACGCCTGCAGCGCGGGGTGCAGCGGGCTGGCGGAGCTGAAGAGCAGCCCGGCCGCCGCAGCCGCGGGGAGCCCTCGTCCGACGATGGCCTTGAACGCGCTCATGCCGCACCTCCCACCCGCTCCGCCGCCAGCGACTCGATGCCCGCCGAGACCGAGAGGTCCGCGGACATGGCCTTGAGGAACGCGTCCTTGGCCAGCACCAGCACCGTCGCGTCCTCCACCGCGCGCACGGTGGCGACCCGGGGGACGTCGCGCAGCAGCGCCACCTCGCCGAAGTGGTCCCCCGGCCGCAGCTCGGCGACGCGAGCCCCGTCGTTGCCCAGCACCTCCAGCGACCCGGTGGCGACCAGGAAGAACTCGCTGCCGGCCTCCCCCGCGCGGACGATCTCCGTGCCCGCCTTCACCTCGCGCGGCGCCAGCCGCAGCGCCAGCGTGCTCAGCCGCTCCGGGGGCAGCCGCGCGAAGAACCGGCTCTTGTGCAGCGCCGCCGCGGCGCGCAGCAGCCGGGTGACGTCTGCGCCGCCGAGCGAGGCGACCACCGCCTCGAAGTCCGCCCGGCTCAGGGCCGCCACCGTGACTTCCCCCAGCGCCCTGACGCTCGCGGAGCGCGGCGCGTTCTCCAAGAGCGCGGTCTCGCCGAAGCAGTCGCCCGGGCCCAGCCGCGCCACCTCGCGGGTCAGCCCGCTCGGGAGCTCGTGCTCCACCGCCGCCTGGCCGCTGCGGATGGCGAAGAAGCGGTCGCCCGGGTCGCCCTGCCGCACGATGCGATCATCGGGCTGGTAGGTCACCTCCTTCACCGCGCGGGCGAGCTGCTCCAGCTGCTCGGGCCCGAGGTTCGCGAAGACCGGGATGGAGGACAGGTCCTTGGACTGCAGCGCCGAGCCGGTGAGCTGGCCCTGGACGCTCGCCCTCGCCGGGCGCAGCGACAGCCCCGCGCGCACCAGCGCCCAGACCAGCCCGCCCAGCGCCAGCGGCATCGAGAGGATGAGCGTGCCCGCGCCCGCGACTGCCAGCACCCGCTCGGCGGCCGTCACCTGCGCGTCCACCGCGACCTGCAGCAGCTGCAGCATCCCCACCAGCCCCTGGCGGAAGACGACCTGGATGAGCAGCGTGAACCAGCCGAGCGACGCGAGCAGGCTCACGATGAGCGACCCCTCGCCGTCGAAGAACTGCCCCGAGGCCGCCCGGGCGAGCAGCCGCCGCGAGAGGTAGGCGCGCGCGTGATCGCGCAGGTCGACGCGACCGGCGAGCACCGAGAGGAGCTTGCCCACCGAGGTCGGCTCGAAGGGGATGAGGTCGGCGAGCAGCACCGTGAGCGCCCCGGCGTACAGCCCCGGCACGCTCGAGCAGCCCAGCACCGCCACCAGCGCGCCCGCCATCGCCGCGACGTGCGCGAGCGCCCGCGGCACCCGGTCGAGCAGCGCCACGCCCCCGCCGTCGGGCTCCAGGTGGACCACGCCGAAGGAGAGTGCGAGGCGCACGCGCTCGGGGCCCTGGCCGAAGAGCGTGGTGAGCGAGGCCCGCGCGAAGCCGCGCAGGGTGAGCGCCCCGACCGCGCCCAGGTACGCCCAGAGCAGGTCGAAGCCCGACGGCGGCTCGGGAGCGAGGGTGACGCCCCAGGCCGCGACCGCGGTGAGCGCCAGCGCCCCGACCAGGGCGAGGATGCCCGCGCCGGGGACGGGGAGCGCGAGGAGCAGCGTGTCCGCCAGGCGCTCGCTGCGGCGGCGATGGGCAGCCAGGCCCTCGGCGAGCAGCTCGTAGGGCTTGTTGTCGAGCAGGTCCTGCCGCGAGAGCCCCAGCATCAGGTCGCGCAGCGCGGTGAAGGGCACGAAGCCCTTGGACTGGGCGTGCGCCTCGGCGATGCCGGTGAGCGAGCGCTGGCCGTCCACGGCGGCGAGCAGCGGTCCCTCGTCCGCGGCGACCTCCAGCGCGCGGCCGGTGGCGGTGTCCCAGACCCCCGCGGAGCCGTCGGAGCGGGCGCGGACGCGGACGGTCGGGCGGAGGCGGGGCTTGAAGTCTTCCAGCATGGGCGGCTCCTTCCGGAGGAGGAACGGCAGATCAGGCGGCCTTGGGCTTGGCGTCGTCGAGGCCGTGGCCCTTGGCCCCGTGCTCGGTGCGCCAGAGCAGGAACGAGAAGACGAAGCCGAGGCAGGCGAGGCCGGCGAACATCCACATCGCGGGCAGCCACCCCGTGGGGTTGGCGGCGCTGGCGTGCGAGGCGTCGTTCACCGCGCCCACGCCCCAGGACATGCCCATCCAGCCCACCTGCTGGCAGAAGGTCATCAGCGAGTAGGCCGAGCCCAGGCGGTACTCCGGGACCAGGAAGGTCACCGCGGGCCAGAGCACGGCCGGGACCAGCGCGAACGCGAGGCCCAGCATCGCCATCGAAACCTGGAGCGGGAGCGCGGTGTAGCTCATGAGCAAAAACGGCGGCACCAGCAGCGCGGAGCCGGCGGCCATCAGCAGTGCCCGCTTGCCGATCTTGTCCACCAGCAGCCCGAAGATCGGCATGCCGATCATCGAAATGAGCGGCAGCCAGGACTTCAGCTCGCCCGCGGTCTCGGCGGGCACGCCGTGGGCCTGCGTCATGTAGAGGTTGGCAAAGGAGCGGAAGGGGAAAATCGTCGCGTAGAAGGCCACGCACAGCCCCACCACCCACCAGTAGCCGCGGTCGAAGCGGACCAGGTCCGAGAACACCAGCTTGTCGGTCGCGCTGTCGGCCTTCACCGGGTAGCGCCGCGCGGCCAGGCCTTCGAGCAGAGAGTAGGCGACTGCGGCCACGAACCAGACCCCGCCGATCGCCGCGGCGAAGAGGAGCGGGGTCTGCCAGTCGGTGAACAGCCCGGAGAACCAGGACGGGGACTTGTCGGCCACGTAGGACCCCTGGCGCGCGACCAGGAGCTGGATGGCCATGGCGAAGGACATCTCCTTGCCCTTGAACCAGCGCCCCACCACCGTGGTCGCGGCGACGATGAACAGCTCCGCGCCCACTCCGAGGAGGAAGCGGCCGACCATCATCGCCAGCGCGGGCTTTGCAGGGAGCACCGCGGGGAGGACGGCGATGGCCACGCTGCCCAGCGCACCGATGGCTCCGAAGAGCATCGCCGAGCGACGTGTGCCCAGCCGGTCGATGAGCACGCCGCCCGCGAGGAGCGTGAGCAGCGCTGCGACGTTGTAGGCGACGTCCAGCTGGCCGATCTGCGTGTCGCTGAACCCCAGCTCCTTCTGCAGCAGCGGCGCCACCGCGCCGAGGGCGTCGAAGACGTAGTAGTTGCCGAACATCGCCAGGCTGCAGGCGAGGAGGATGGTCCAGCGGAAGGCGGCGGAGGGGCCCGGCGCGACGGGCGCCGGCACGGAAGCGGACTCGGTCATAGCTGCGCACCATACCCCGCCAGCGCAGGGGGGCGCGACCGTCTCACTCCGGCTCGGGGCTCGCGGCGTCCACCCGCTTCACCGTCGGGTCCAACAGGTGCGTGGGCACCACGTGGCGCAGCGCGTTCAGGAGGTTCCCGGGGACCGCGGGGTGGTCCTTCGAGAGCTCGCCGATGAGTCGCTTCACCCGGCTGCGCTGCAGGTTCTCCTGCTTCGCGCAGTCGCCGCAGGGGATGACCGGCAGCCCCTGCTCCGCCGCGTACGCGGCGATCTCCGCCTCGGGGCAGTACGCCATCGGACGGATGACGGTGTTGCGCCCGTCGTCGCTGAAGAGCTTGGGGGGCATCGACTTGAGCGCCCCGGAGAACATCGCCGAGAGCAGCAGCGTCTCGATGAGGTCCTCGCGGTGGTGCCCCAGGGCGATCTTGGTGGCCTTCAGCTCCACCGCGGCGTTGTAGAGGATGCCCCGCCGCAGCCGCGAGCAGATGGAGCAGAGCGTCTTGCCCGGCTCGGCCAGCCCCCGAGCGATGCCCAGCACGTCCTGCGCGATGATCCGGTGCTCGACGCCCAGGCGCTGGAACCACTCCGCGAGCACGTGCGAGGGGAAGCCCGGCTGGCCCTGGTCCACGGTCACCGCCACCAGCGAGAAGTCCACCGGCGAGTTGGCGCGCAGCCGCAGCAGGAGCTGCAAGAGGCTCGTGGAGTCCTTCCCGCCCGAGACCGCAACCACGATGCGGTCGCCGCCGCGGATGAGGTCGAAGTCGTGGACGGCGCGGCCGACGTGGTTCAGCAGGCGCTTCTCGAGGCGGCTCATCCACTCACTCCCGGAGCAGGGTCTTCTCGGTGGCGGGCGCGGGCTCGCGCAGCTGGCAGCCATCGTCGACCTTCACTGCGTCCTCCGAGCGCAGCACGAGGCCATCGGCGCGGCAGGCCACGAGCTCGGCCCGGAACGACACCGCGCAGAGCGTCCCGCCCGGCGCCTTCGCCTGCCCGGTCACCACGCCCACGAAGCCCTTCGC
>CAZAIE010000665.1:0-4764 GCA_964485035.1 uncultured Myxococcaceae bacterium
CCTTCGACGCGCTCCAGCAGCTCGCCCTGCAGCACCGGCATCGCCGCGGCCAGGGCCTGCAC
The DNA here is from genome assembly GCA_964485035.1 of uncultured Myxococcaceae bacterium. Taxonomy (GTDB): domain Bacteria; phylum Myxococcota; class Myxococcia; order Myxococcales; family UBA5297; genus CAZAIE01. The sequence goes on from CAZAIE010000665.1 coordinate 63, forward strand.
CGCAGCGCGGCGCAGACCCGCATCCGGCTCGCGGCTGAACTGCAGCAGCGCACCGGTCGCGCGGGCGTCGCCCAGGAGCGCGAGGCCCAGCGCCCCGCGGAGCATGCTGTCCGGACGGCGGCTGGCGAACGCCGCGAAGAGCGGCGCCCGGGCACGATCGTCCAGCTCGCCGCTCGCGGCGGCGAAGGGCAGCCCGCGCTTGGCGAGGTCGGCGAAGGCCTTCTCCAGCGCGGGGTCGTGCTGGCGCAGGCGCGCGGCGAGCGCCGGCACGCGCCAGACACCCAGGGCGTAAGCCGCCTCGCGGACCTGCGGCGCCTCGTCGTCCAGCGCCTGCTCGAGCATCGCCGCCGCGCCGGGGAGGGCCATCCGCTCGGCCGCGAGGCGATAGAGCGCCTCGCAGCGGACATCGGCAGGCCCGCGGGCGAGCGCCACGCGGACCGGCTCCAGGCTCGCCCGGTCCATCGACAACAGCACGTCCAGCGCCTTCACCCGCAGCGCCGCGTCGGCGTCGGAGAGCCGCTCGGCGACCAGCCCCGGGACCAGCGGGGAGCTGGAGGCCTGCGGCAGGTCCACGACTGCGCGCGTGCGCAGGTCGGCGTGGCGGCTGCCGAGCGCGGCCTTGCGCGGCGCCAGCGGCTCGTCGGCCTCGAGCGCGACCAGCGCCTCGTAGGCGGCGGCGCGGACCTCGGCCTCGGCGTCGTTCAGGGCCTTGCGCAGGGCCGGGCGGGACTGGCGGCGGCTGGGGCCGGCGAGCGCACGGGCGGCGAGGAGGCGGACCTCCTTCGCGGCGTCGGCGAGCGCGCGCTCCAGCAGCACCCGCGCGTCGTCCTCGAAGAGCGCGGTGAGCTCCTTGACCGCGTTGCTGCGCCCCGGCACCGCGCGGGGCCCGGCCTGCGCGAGGTCCTGCTCGTACTGCGCGAAGACGGAGTCCAGGTCCTCGAACTGCTCGGCGACCTCGCCCTCCTTGCCCAGGGGGACGACCGCGAGGCGGCGGCCCCAGCTGGTCACCGCGAGGCGCCCGGGGGCGGCGTTGCCGGTGGCGGACTGGAAGGCGAGCCCGGTCAGCGCGCCGCCGGGCAGCTCCAGGGTCTTGGGCTTGCGCTTGCCGTCGAGGAGCCAGGCCTTGAGGACCCCGTCCTCGCCGATGGAGTAGAGCCGCCGGGGGAGATCGTGGCCGGCCTCGTCGGCCAGCGCGGGCCCCACCAGCAGCCCGCGCACCGGCGCGAGGTGCGCCGCGTCGCCGGAGCGGTCCTGGACGTCGACCTCACCCTCGAGGAAGCAGAGCCGCACGCCGCCGTCGGCGCAGCCCGCGGCGATGCGACCGTCGCCCACGAAGGCCAGGGCGCGCACCGCCGCCTCGCCGCAGGGCATCTCGTGCGGAGCCGCGGAGGCGAGTCCGGCCACTGGGAAGGAGCGGATGACCCCGTCCTCGCCGCCGACCGCCACCTGCGTCCCCGCCGCGTCCAGCGCCACCGTCGAGGGCTGGCCGTCCACCTTGCGGCGGCCCAGCTCGACCAGCGCCTTGCCCTCCACGCGGGCCACCAGCAGCTCGGTCCCGTCGGTGGAGGCGAAGACCTTGCCCAAGAGATCGGTCGCGAGCGCGCGCACCGGGGCCGCGTGGCCCTTGGCTCGGAAGAGCTCGGTGCCAGCGGTCCCGGACACGGACCAGAAGACCAGCGCGCCGGTGGCCGTCCCCGCGACGAGCACCTCGTCGGCGAGGAAGGCGAGCCCGCCCACGGCCGCGTCGACCGGCACCAGGCCAGGCTTGCCCTTGGTCGGCACGAGGCAGATCGAGGAAGTCGACACGCCCTCGGCGTCCCGACTCCCGCCCATGGCGAGGAGGTGGGGCGACGCAGCGACGGCGAACAACCGCTCCAGGTGGATTCCAGGCTTCTTCGCCACGGTCAGGCTCCTTCTCGCGACTGACGTGCAGGCTGGGACTTGGGGGCCGGGAGCTTCACGGTCAGGCCCGGGTAGGCGGCGCGCAGGGTGGCGAGCGCGGTCACGCAGCCCTGCCACTCACCCTTGGCCTGGGAGGCCAGGAACTCCTCCAGCACCGGCACGACGGCCGCAGCGAAGTCGCGGTCGGCGAGCGCCAGGTCCCGGGCGATCTCGATGATGCGGCGCTTGGCGGTGCGGGCGGCCAGCGGCTTGTCGGGCGCGGCCCCGTCGCCGCCGAGCTCGCGCTTCTCCATGCGTCCCGGGGGCAGGCCGAAGAGCAGCCGGCGCAGGAAGTCGCGCAGCGCCTCCTCGGACTCGAAGCGCTCACCCTGCTCGGGCAGCGCCGACTTCCCCTTCGGACGCCAGTCGGAGCGCGGGCGGTGGCGCTCCCAGAGCAGGCGGACCGCGGCCAGCTGCACCTCGCGGTCGGGGCTGTCCATGAGCCAGCCCAGCCGCTCGATGGAGCCCAGCTTCGGGTAGTGGCGGCGCAGCACCGTCAGCGCCGTCTCGCGGGTGACCTTGTAGCCGCTCTCGGCCAGCGCGAAGACCCGCGCCGGGTCGAGCCAGGCCGCGGGCACCGCCGCCGGGTCGGGCGCGGCGGCGGGGTCGATGCCCACCAGCAGCTCGCAGCCCGCGGCGCGCACCTCGGAGTAGCCGTTGTCGGCGAGCGCGTAGAGCAGCCCCGCGTCGCCCCAGCGGACGAGCTCCGCCCGCGCCAGCGCGACGCCGAGACGCCGGACGTCGGGCCGCTTGTCGGAGAGGAGCGGGACCACCCGCGCCGCCGAGTAGGCGTCGTGGCCCAGCTTCGGCGTCACCGCGTACTGGCGCGCCTCGGCCATCCCCGGGCCCAGGTCCGGATGGTGGACCTTGAGGTAGGTCGCGGCGAAGGCGCGGACCGAGTCCGGCTGGTCCTTCCCGGCCGCGAGCTGGAAGAGGCGGTCCACGCCGTCGGGCACCGCGGCGGAGGCGAAGTCCTGGGGGCCGAAGCCCTCCAACAGCGCGCCCTCGGCGAAGCGCTTCACCTCTTCTTCCGGACGGCGCGCCAGGTCGAGCAGCCAGGGCAGGCCCATCGCGGAGGGGGCCACCAGCTCGCGCTTCTGCAGCGCCTGGAGCGCGAAGCCGCGGTGGCGTACGCGCAGCACCAGGCCCTTCAGCCACTCCACGTCCAGCTCGCGCCCCTTGAACTTCCCGGCCAGCACCCAGCTGCGCAGGCTGTCGGTGAGCAGCGGCCGGTCGAGGTGGCGCTTCACCCAGTCCATCCCCAGCTCGGCGCCGGTGCGGTTCCCCAGCTCGCGCAGCGCCGCGCGCACGGCGTCGCGGGCGGGCTTCTCGGCGGCGCACAGCTCGAGCAAAAACGCCGCGGGCATCGGCTCCTTCGCCGCGGAGTAGAAGCCGGTGACGAAGGTGCGGATCTTGTCCGACGCCTGGTACAGCGCGAGGAAGGTCGGGGCGTCGAAGCTCGCGGGGCGGAACGCGGCGCGGATCTGCGCCTCGGCCCAGGTCGCGGCCTCGCGCACGTCCAGGAGCATCCCCAGCGCCCGCAGGCCAATCTCGGTGGCCGGCCGCGCCTGGAGCTGGGCCAGCGCGAAGGTCTTCACCTCGCCCACGCCGCGGGTGACCAGGTCCAGCAGCTCGGCGACGGGCAGGTCCGGCGCGTGGGCCCGCGCGTACTCCACCGCGTACTTGCGCGCCGACTCGTCCTGCGAGCGGAGCAGGCCCAGGGCCAGCTCGTGCAGCCCCAGCCCGCGCAGCTTCGACTGGTGCAGCTCCGGGCTCGAAGAGAGCGTCTTCACCAGGAAGCGGTCGACCGTGCCCAGCCGCTTGCCGGCGAGGCGCATCAGCCAGGCCGGCTCCGGGCGGCGCAGCGTCTCGGGGAAGTCGGCCTCCAGGCTGCGGATGGCGAAGTCGCAGACCGTGCCCGAGCGCGCGTCCTCCAGCAGCCGCAGCAGCGGCGCCGGCGACAGCTTCCACGCGTCGGGGAAGGCGCGCTGGGCGAGGTCCTTGGGCACCGACCAGAGCCCGCCGCGACCGTTGCCCCCGCGCAGCGACTTGTGGCCCCACACCTGGCTTGCGACCCAGGAGCCGCCGAACGAGTCGCCCGTGTAGTGCTGCAGCACCTGGCCGGCGAAGAGCGGGTACAGCTCCGGCACCGCGCGGCCGAGGTGGCGCAGGTAGCGCCAGACCCGCCGGCGCAGGTAGAGCATCGTCCCCGCACCGATCTCGGAGGAGTGCGGGGTCGACGAGAAGGCGTCGAAGCGCCACCCCAGGATCCCGAAGAACTCGGCGTCGTGGCGGTCCTCGGCGAGCTTGTAGACGCGCTTGGCGGCCTGCCACACGCCCCAGCCCAGCCGGCCGCGCAGGAAGATCTCGCGCAGCGCCGCGCGCCCCGGCTCGTCGCCCGACTCGTACACCTCCACCAGCAGCCGGCCCAAAAAGAGCCTCGGCGGGGGGTTGGGCGCGGCCAGCAGCGCCTCCCACGCGTCGCGGCGCGCGACCTTGCGCTCGGTGCCGGTCAGCGGCGCGAGCTTGTTCTCGGAGACCGCCTCCACCAGCCGGTCCAGCGTCCACTGGTCGTCCGAGACCGGGACCTCGGGGTGGGCGGGGTCGGCCGGGAGCTCGGGCTGGCCGGGGTCCGGCTTCCGATGTGGTACTGGTCGGGGCTGGCCGCCGGGACGGCGCTGGCTGTGGTGTTCGTGCACTGGCTGGTCTTCCAGAGCCTGTACCGGATCGGGGCGCTATGCCCCTACTGCATGGTGGTGTG
>CAZAIE010000666.1:0-4744 GCA_964485035.1 uncultured Myxococcaceae bacterium
CATGGGGGGCCGTGGGCTTGGGGAAGTCCTTCTCCAGCGCCGTCCCTGCGAGGTTGGCGTTGCGGAAGACCTGGTACAGGAACTCGCGCTCGGTCAGCGCGAGCTTGGTGTTGAGCCCCAGGCGCGCGTCGAGCTTGCGGTAGGTGAGCTGCAGGAGGCCGCAGAGCGTCTCCAGCACCCCCTCGCCGCGGATGGCGCAGGCGCAGAAGACCAGCTCCCCGCCCTTGCGCCGGACCTCCTCCACCTCCTCCGGGGACTTGGAGTCCGGGAGGTCCATCTTGTTGAACTGGATGACCACCGGCACCTCGCCCCGCGCGATGCCGTTCTCCTTCAGGTTCTCGAAGAGGTTGCGCCAATACTTGTTGTTCTCCGCGGTGGCGGCGCGCCGCCCGTCGGCCACGAAGACCACCCCGTCGGCGCCCTGCAGCACGACCTTGCGGGTGGCGTTGTGGATGACCTGGCCGGGCACAGTGAAGAGCTTCATCTTCACCTTCACCCCGCCATGGGTCTCGAAGAAGACCGGCATCAGGTCGAAGAACAGCGTGCGGTCGTCGGCGGTGTCCACCGTGAGCAGGCGGCCGCGGGCGTGCTGGTCGAGCCGCTCGTGCAGCGCCTGGAGGTTGGTGGTCTTCCCGGACAGGCCCGGCCCGTAATAGACGAGCTTGATGGTGAGCTCGCGGGCTGCGTGGTTGAACTGGACCATTCCCGTCCCGGTGCGAAGGGCCCCGAGTCTATGACGAAGCCCGCACCGCCGCCAGGACCGAGGCCCGCGGCTTGCCGGGCTTGGGCTCCAGCGCCACCGCCAGCACCTCGTCCACCGTGCTCACGGCGACCAGCTCGAGCTTGTGCCGGACCGACGCGGGGATCTCCGGAAGGTCCTTCTCGTTGTCCTTGGGGAACACCACCGTGCCGATCCCCTGGCGCGCGGCGGCCAGCACCTTCTCCTTGAGCCCCCCGATGGGGAGCACGCGGCCGCGCAGGGTGATCTCCCCGGTCATGGCCACGGTGCGCTTGATGGCGCGGCCGGTGGCCGCGGAGATGAGCGCGGTGGCCATGGTGACGCCCGCCGAAGGGCCGTCCTTGGGGATGGCGCCGGCGGGCACGTGGATGTGGAGTTCGTGGGAGCCGAAGAACTCGTCGGGGATGCCCAGCTCCTTCTCCCGGGCGCGGGTGTAGGTGAGCGCAGCCTGGGCCGACTCCTTCATCACGTCGCCCAGCTGGCCGGTGAGGATGAGCCCGCCGCGGCCCTTCATGGCCTGCGCCTCGATGTGCAGCACCTCGCCGCCGGCGGAGGTCCAGGCGAGGCCGGTGGCCTGGCCCACCTGGTTGGCCTCGAGCCCCGGCTCGCCCAGGTAGTGGGGAGGCCCGAGCAGCTCCAGCACGTCCTTGGACTCGAGCTTCACCTTGCCGCGCTTGCCCTCGGCCACCCGGCGGGCGACCTTGCGGCACAGCGAGGCGATCTCCCGCTCGAGGCTGCGCACGCCGGCCTCGCGCGTGTAGGAGCGGACGACCTCCTTGAGGGCGCTCTGGCCGAAGGTGAGCTGGCCCGGCTTGAGGCCGTTCTCCACCAGCTGCTTGGGCACGAGGTGGCGCCGGGCGATGGCCAGCTTCTCCTCCTCGGTGTAGCCGGACAGCTCGATGATCTCCATGCGGTCGCGCAGCGGCTCGGGGATCTGCTCGATCATGTTCGCGGTGGCGATGAACAGGGTCGAGGAGAGGTCGAACGGCAGGTTCAGGTAGTGGTCCCGGAAGGTGTTGTTCTGCTCCGGGTCCAGCACCTCCAACAGCGCCGCGGAAGGATCGCCGCGGAAGTCCTGCCCGAGCTTGTCGAGCTCGTCGAGCAGGAACACAGGGTTGCGGGTCTTGGCCAGCTTCATGCCCTGCAGCACCCGGCCGGGCATCGCGCCCACGTAGGTGCGCCGATGCCCGCGGATCTCCGCCTCGTCGCGCACGCCGCCCAGGCTCTGGCGCACGAACGAGCGCCCCAGCGCCCGCGCGATGGAACGGCCCAGCGACGTCTTGCCCACGCCCGGGGGCCCGGCGAAGCAGAGGATGGGGCCGCGGATGGCCTTCTTCAGCTTGCAGACGCCCAGGTGCTCGAGGATGCGCTCCTTCACCTTGGCCAGGCCGTAGTGGTCCTCGTCCAGGACGCGGCGGGCGCGCTCGAGGTCGAGGTGGTCCTCGCTGGTGCGCGACCAGGGCAGCTCCACCATCCACTCGAGGTAGGTGCGCAGCACCGAGGCCTCGGCGGAGTCCTGGTTCATCTGCTCGAGGCGGCGCAGCTGCTTGCCCGCCTCCTCCTCCGCCTCGGTGGGGAGCCCGGCCTTGTCCAGCTTGGCCCGCAGCTCGCGCAGCTCCTCGGCGCGGTCGTCGGTCTCGCCCAGCTCCTGCTGGATCTGGCGGAGCTGCTCGCGCAGGTAGTACTCGCGCTGCGTCTTGGTCATCTCCTCCTTCACCTGGTCCTGGATCTTCTGCTGCATCTGCTGGACCTGCTTCTCCTTGCGCAAGAGTTCCACCAGCAGCTTCAGCCGCTCCACCGGGTCCTGGGTCTCGAGGATGGCCTGGGCGTCGCTGACCTTGAGCCCCAGGTTCGAGGCGATGAGGTCGGCGAGCCGCCCCGGCTCGTGGATGCCGCCCACCACCATGAGGATGTCCGCGGGCAGGCGCTTGCCGGTCTCGGCCACCTTCTCCAGCAGCTCCTTGGCGGTGCGCATCAGCGCCTCGGCCTCGAGGCTGTTCTCCACCTGCGGCTCCTCGACGTGGACCACGCGCACCCGGAAGCTGGGCTTGTGGCGCAGCACCTCCACCGTCTTCGCCTTGGCCAGGCCCTGCACCAGCAGCCGCACCCGCCCGTCCGAGAGCTTGCGGACGCGCATGATCATCCCCACCGTGCCCACCTCGTAGAGCGACTCGGGGCTCGGCTCCTCCTCGGCGGCCTCGCGCTGGGTGGTGAGGAAGACCAGGCGGTCCTTCTTCAGCGCCTCCTCCACCGCCGCGAGGCTCACGTCGCGGGCGACGAAGAGCGGGACGATCATGTAGGGGAAGACGACGAGGTCGCGCACCGGGAGGAGCGGGAGGACCTCGGGGAACTCCAGGGTCTCCTGGTCGTCGTTGGTGCGCTCGGGGATCTTCGCGGGCCGCTTGCGGCTCATGTCGTGGCTCCTCGCGGCCCCTCCAGAAGGGTGCCGCAGCACCTCGGCTATACCCGTGCGGCCTGCGCCCCACAAGCGCGCCCGCACGCACGACGGGCCGGCCCCGAAGGACCGGCCCGCCGCGGACCCAGGCAATGGAGGCAGCTAGATGGGCATGAAGATCTTGAGGCCGCTGCGCCCGCCGGCGTGCAGGGTGTCGCGCTCGACGAAGTCGCTGTACGACGAGCGCCCGTCGCCGCTGGTGATGGCGGTGTGCCCGTAGATCTGGCCCAGCCGGCTGGAGGTGCGCTCCCAGGTGAGGATGAGGCCCGGGGTCTTCAGCGCCTCGGCGAGCGACATGTTCACCTGCTTGAAGCGGCTGCGCGGCAGGTTGTTGTCGATCTGGTTGCCGTTGCCCCAGACCTTGATGCCCAGGGTCTTCTGGATCGCGCGGCTGACGCCGGTGGCGCACAGGCCCTGGCCGCTGTAGCCGCCCATGCTCAGCGCGACCGACCGGCCGTTGGCCGCGAGCGCCCGCATCGTCGCCGAGGCGTTCCCCGAGCTGGTGGACGGCGTGCTGGTCACCGGCGCCGAGGAGGCCTTGCCGCCCTTCTTGGCCATCGCCGCGCGGGTCATGGGGCCGTAGTAGCCGGTGGCGGGGACGCCGTTCTTGGCCTGGAAGCTCTTCAGCGCCGCCTCGGTCGCCGGGCCGAAGACTCCGGGGCCGGTGTTCATCTTGGCTTGGCTCAGGTGGCCCAGCTTCACCAGCGCGGTCTGCAGCTGCTTCACCGCGGCGCCGGTGTTGCCACGCTTGAGGTCGCCACCGGGGATGGAGAACGACCCCTGGTAGCTCGAGGTGCCCGACGCGCCCGGGATGGTCAGCTTCTTGCCGGCGATGATGAGGTTGGGGTTCTTGATGCCGTTGGCCGAGGCCAGCTTCGCCACCGTGGTCTTGTAGCGGGCGGCGATGGCCGCGAGGGTGTCTCCAGAGCGGATCGTGTAGGACGCCATGGTCTGTTTTCCTCGTCAGAAGGGCCCAAGGCCCGTGGTCACTGTCGGGTCGCGGCTGCGGCGACCGGCTTCCTGTTCAGATTCTCGGGAGGCCCTGAAGCGAAGTTGCGTGCCGTCACTACAATTTCCGAGCAATGACGGGCACTTGTCACACATCTCCCACACCCCGGGAGGGGTCCCTGGCACGAGGCTGGGAGGGAGGGCTTTGGTTCCGGGAATCCGGCGCTTCACTCACGAGAAGGCCCGCTCCCGCAGGATGTCGCACGCAGCGGTTGCGTCTTCCCGGAGCGTCGGCCGGTGGTAGGCTCCCGCGCCCACCGACTCACCTTTCTCGACTCATCCGGAGGCACCGATGCTGAAGCGTCCCGAGGTCCTCGTCGGCGTCGCGCTGCTCGTCGCCGCGGTGGTGTTCGTGGTCGCGCGCCGCGCAGGGCCGTCCGAGGCCCAGGAGGGAATGCAGCCGCTCAAGCTGCCGCCGGGCGAGAGCCTGCGGGTGCGCCCCCCAGCCCCCCAGCCCGCCGTGGCCGACCCCAAGGCCGCGCTGGCCGCGGCGCCCGCCGAGCCGCTCGGGGGCGACAAGGTGCTCCTCGCGCTGCTCAGGG
>CAZAIE010000667.1:0-4737 GCA_964485035.1 uncultured Myxococcaceae bacterium
CGAGGCCCGCGTGGCTGCCGCCTGCTGACGGTACCGGGGGTTGTTGAAGAAGGTGATCTCGCCAGGGCCCGCCTCGGCGAGCCCATTCACCCCGTGCAGGAGATGCGCGGAGTCCCCACGGATGACCCCGCCGACCAGCGCGGCGAGGTCGCCCAGGCTGCAGGTTCGCTGTGGCACGCCCGGCTCTCTACTTCTTGGGGGCCGCGGGCTTGTCGTCCTTCTTCACCGCCGGGGCCGCCGCTGCCTTCCCGGCGCCGAACTTGGCGTTGTACTTGCGGACGAGCTCGTTGGTGATGTCCAGCGAGTCGGGGGCGAAGAGCAGGCCGGACTCGTTCTTGTCGAAGACGAAGGTGAAGCCGTCGGCCTCGGCGATGCCGCGGATGATGACCGCCATCTTCGAGAAGATCTCCTGGGTGAGGCGGCGCTCCTCCTCGGAGAGGGCCTTCTGCGACTCCTGCCAGTACTTGGTCACCTCCATGAGCTTGCGCTCGAGGTCGGAGCGCTTCTCGCGGAGCTTGTCGTCCTTGAGGACGCCCTCGCGGGCCATGGCCTCGAGGTTCGCGTTCTCGCGCTTCAGCTCCTCCTGCTTGGCGTCCAGGTCCTTCTGCTTGGCGTCGAACTGGGACTTGAGCTTGTTCTTCGCCGCCTTGCCCTCTTCGATCTCCATGAGGGCGCGCTGCATGTCCACGTAGGCGAACTTCATCTGCGCGTGGGCGGCGCCGGAAACGAGCACCGCCGAAGCGGCGACGGCGAGGGCGAGGAGGCGGGGAATCATGTTCTGTCTCCGATGGGGACTGCCGGGGTTCGAGGCCTTGGACCGCCTCGAGGGCCTGGATATTCCAGCCGAAAGAGGCGCGGACCATACGCGCCGCGCTCGAGGGGTGTCAAGGATGGTTCAGGGCCGTGGACGCAGGCGCAGCCAGCCCTCTTCCAGCGCGAAGATCCGCTCGCTGGAGAGGGGCAGGAGCGCCGCCGCGAGGTCCTGCGCGCGCAGGCCGGGGAGCCGCGGCAAGCGACTGCCCGCCGCGTCCACGGCCACGACCTCCGGACTCACGATGCCCGCCAGCCCCGCCGCCTTCGCTACCGCCTGCTCGAACCCGCCCAGTTCGTCGACCAGCCCCAGCTCGTGGGCGCGCCGGCCGGTGTAGACGCGGCCACCGGCCAGCGGCTCGATCTCCTCGAGCGGGCGCTTGCGGCCCTGGGCCACCAGCGCCAGGAAGTCCCGGTACGCCTGGTCGATCTCGCGGTCCAGCGCCGCGCGCTCGCCTTCGGTCCACGGCTCGAAGGGCGACTCCAAGGCGGCGTTCGCGCCCACCCGCAGGACCTCTCGCCCCACTCCGAGTCGGTCAAGCAGGCCGGACAGCTCGAACTTGCCCCCGAACACCCCGATCGACCCGGTGAGAGAGGACGGAGCCGCGACGATCGAACTGGCGCCGAGGGCGATCATGTAGCCGCCGCTGGCCGCCACCTGATCGAAGAAAGCGACCACTGGCTTCTTCTCCGCCGCCCTGCGGACGGCGCGGAGCACCAGCTCACTGGCCAGGGAGGAGCCGCCGCGGCTGTCGATGGCCAGCACGATGGCCCTCATCGACCGGTCCTCCCTGGCGCGGCGCAGGGCCTGGACGATGGTGTCCGAACCTGCGGCGCGGGGCATCAGCGGCGCCGCGAGGCTCTCGCCGAGCTTCACCACCCCATCCACGCGGACGAGGGCGACTCTCGGCCGCCGACGGAGCGGGCGGTAGCGCGGCCAGCAGAGGACGTTCGACCCGCGGTAGGTCGTCAGGGGCTGGAACTGGACCTTGCCAGCTCCCTCCGCCTCCAAGAGCGTCTCCAGCTCCTCCCCGTCAGCGATGGCGTCGATCAGTCCGAGTTCACGCGCGCGGGCGTTGGTGTAGGGCCCCTGGTCGATCCACTGGCGGACCTCCTCGACCGGCCGTCCCCGGCCCTCGGAGATGGCCTGGACCGTGCGCGCGAGCAGCTCGTCGAGGATGGCCCGGGTGGTCTCCCGCTGCGGCGCCGAGACCTCGCTCGCGGTGAACAACTCGGGCGCCGTCTTGAACTCCGCCCGCCGCAGGAAGTGCGCCTTGATCCCGAACTTGTCGAGCGTCCGGCCCAGGACCACCAGCTCGGCGGCCCAGCCCTTCAGGTCGAGCCGCCCCCCGGGCGCCAGCACCACTCGCGAGCCGCAGGCCATCAGCGCGTACTCCCGCGAGTCCACCGCGCGGGCGTGGAAGACCACCTGCTTGCCCGCCTCCCGGAAGCGACGCAGCGCGTGGCGCAGCGCCTCGAGCCGGGCGCCTGGCGCCGTGACCCCCTCCACCTTCACCACCACGCCCTTCACCCGCGGGTCGCGCGCAGCCGCCTCGAGCCGGCGCTGGACCTGACGCACCGAGGAGGCGACCGCCGGCCGGGGACGTCCGAAGCCCAGGAAGCGGCGCGGAGTCCGCCAGGGAAGAGGGCCCGTGAGCTCCACCAGCAACCAGTCGGGACGGCGCCGGGCGAGGCGCAGGGGCGCGAGGAGGAGCGCCAGCAGGGCCGCGAGGCAGTCGTAGAGCACGGCGAAGAGGAATCGCATGGAACACGCTCGAACGTTTGCAGGTGCAGCAGCCGGTAAGATACCCTTCCGCGCATGCGTCGCTACCTCCCCCTCTTCTCCCTCGTGTTCCTCCTCTCCTCACCCGCTCTCGCGCAGAAGAAGGGCGCCGGCCTGCAGCCGTTCGCCGCCCAGCCGAAGCAGGACCAGACGGAGGAAGAAATCCGCGCCGCGCGCCGCAAGGCCGCGGGCATTCAGGACCTCCAAGCCTTCGGCGCCACGCGCGAAGTTCCCGCCAAGCCCTTTCCATGGATGGGCGTGGGCCTTGCCGTGCTGGTGATGCTCGCCTGCGCTCCCCTGGGCTGGAAGCTCTACAAGTCCACCCGCCGCGACCTCGAGGACTCGGCGACCTTCGGCACCGGCAAGGCGCGCAAGGAGGTCGGTGGCTCCGCGGAAGGCGAGGCGCCTCGGCTCAGCAAGCGACCGCCCTCCCGTGCACTCAAGGCCGCGGAATCCGAGCGTGAGCCCGAGCCGGAGGCAGAGGGCGAGGGCGAAGCGACGGCTCGCGATGCGGTCTGGGACGCAGTCTCCTCTTCTGGGGACAACTGGGTCACCGCCGACTGGGTCGCCACCAAGGCAGGGCTCTCGGCCAAGGAAGCCGCCGAGGAGATTGGCGCTCTCGTCGACGAGGGCTACCTGCAGGAAGCCCGCGACAACAAGGGCAAGCCGGTCTTCAAGGCGAGCTGACCGCTCCCCTCTGCTGCAGCGCCGCGACCAGCCCCGCCTTGCGCGGGGCTACGCGTATCTCCGCCTCGGGCCCCCGCGGGTCGGCCAGGACTGCGGCCTCGACGTCGAGGAACCGCTGAGCACAGCCGACGGCCTCGAGCAGCTCGGGGCGCACATCCGACGCGGTCAGGCGTGAGACCACTCCTGGGCCGACGGGGTGTCCGGCCGCAGCGAGTGCAAGCGGGACCAGCAGCTCCGCCGCCAGCCGTCCCTCCACCGCGCCCCGGGTCCGCAGGAAGGCGGTGAACCCACGGCTCGCCTCCTCGGCGAGGGCTCCCGCCATCGCGTCGGAGCCGCCAAAGGCCGCGAAGGCGGCGATCCCCCGCTCGAAGACCCCGAGGACCAGGCAACCGATGCCCTTGGACCGAGGGGCCCGCACCGGGAGGTTGTCCGCCTCCGCATGGATCCCCGACTCCTTGAGGCAGGCGAGGGCGCGCTCCGACTGCCCCGAGAGCGCCTGGAACGGGAGATTCGAGAGCGTGGAGAGCACCCGCGCCTCGACGAGCGTTCCCCGGCTGCGGCGGTCGAGCGCCACCGGGGGCCGGGCGGCCCTGACGACGGCCGAGACCTCCCCTCCCCCCTCGGGCGGCCAGCCCGCCAGCGTCTGCTCGACGTCCAGGTCGTGCCCCAGCTCCCGGACCACGGGGAGCCAGGCGCGCAGCAGACAGGGCATCGGCTCGGACACCCCGTGCGTCAGGCCGCGCAGCCGGAGCCGGGAGGGCGCCGCGGCGAGCCCCAGGGGAACCGCGAGCATACGAACCAGCGTCGCCACCGGCCCCGGGCCCGCGTCGAGGAGGTAGTCCGCCGCGCGCAGCGGTCCGGGCTCGAAGCGGAGCTCCGATCCCAGGTCGACCTCGGCCCCACAGACCGCTTGGGCGGCCCGGACCAGCGCGAGCTCCGCCGGCCCCAGGCCCCCGCCCTCGAGGACGAAGGACCGACCGGTAGCCAGCGACAGCGCGAGGGCGTCCGCCAGCCCGCCCGACCTGGCGCTCTCGAACCGAAGCGGCAATGCCATCCGCGCACCATAGCGACGCGGCGAGAAGGGGGTCAACGGCTCCGAGCGGGAGTCGCCGGGGGCGCAACGGGCAGGACACAATGGCCAAGCGCCTGCGCACACCCACACCTCGTGTGAATTCCGGGGCTCAGAGGCTCTTCGAAACGGGTTTCCACAACCTCTTGTGCCGCATCGGCCTTGGGCGGCCGTCTCCCGCCCCCTCCATCTGCCTCGCGAATCAGGCCTTCTCTCGGGGGCTTACAAGGGTGTAGCAGCCAGAGGCCACCCAGCAGGGGGAGCCCCAACCTATAGAGGCTCCCGCGAGTGCTCACCCCAGGCATTGGGGTTTTTCGAGGGTGCAGGCCTTGACACAGCGGACGGGTTTTGGTTTGGTACGCGCCGTTTTTCACACAACGCAACCGCA
>CAZAIE010000668.1:0-4726 GCA_964485035.1 uncultured Myxococcaceae bacterium
CCCCCGGAGTCCGACGCGGCGCAGCCTGGCCCCGACGCCGCGGAACCTCTCGCCGATGCGGCCGAGCCCGCCGCGGACGCGGCAGAGCCCGCGACCGATGCCGCAGCGTCCGAGGCGGATGCTGCGGCCGAATCCCAGGACGCTGCCGGCCCGGTCGTCGAAGCAGACGCGAGCGCCGCGGGCGCGGATGCCCAGACCAAGGTCGACCAGCCCACGGTGACGTCGGGTTGCGGCTGCGGCACGGGCGCCGGGCCTTCCTCGCCGCTGGTCCTGCTTCTCGGTGGGGTGCTCCTGCTGCGAAGGAGGAAGGCCCTACGGCCGGCTGCCTGACTCGATGAGGCCGGGCAGGAGCAGGGCCAGCCCGGTGCTCACTCCGAGCGAACCCCCGGCCACCAGCAGCGCCAGCAGGTCGCGCTGGTGGTAGGCAAGGGCCAGCGCCGCGACGGGGGTCGCGGCGTGGCCGAGGGCGAGCAGGGCGGTCCCCACGGCGAGCCGGAGCGAGCCCTCCAGCGGGTCGCGCCGGAACACGGAGGCGAGCATCAGCCCCAGCCCAGCGCCGAGCAGGCCTCCCACGACGGCCAGGGCTCCGACGACGTACGCGGCGATGTGCATGGCCTTCGGGCCTCCAAATCCGACCGTGTCACCTCCGAGGGTAGCGCGGTCCCTCCCGATGGGGTGGGGCGTTCCCGGGTCTTCAGTCCGGGCTTTCCCAGAACTGTCGGGTCGCGGGAACTAGACGCCTCAACCCTGGAGGCTCCATGTCTGCACCTCGGCTGCTCGCGCTCTTCGCAGCGCTCGTCTTGGCGTCGTGTTCCAACAAGCCCGCTCCCACGGACCCTCCGGACACGGGCTGTGCGCTGCCCTGTGGGGCGAAGTGCTGTGCCGAGGGGCAGGTCTGCTCCCCCACGAAGCAGTGCGTGAAGCCCTGCGCGCCCCAGTGTGACGATCGCTACTGCGGCGACGACGGCTGCGGCGGGTCCTGCGGGGACTGCCCCAGCGGCTACCTCTGCGAGGAGACCGAGGGGCTCTGCAAGCGCTGCACGCCGAGCTGCACGGGCAAGCAGTGCGGCGACAACGGCTGTGGCGGGTTGTGTGGAACCTGCAGCAGCGGCCAGGTCTGCCGCTCGGGCAAGTGCGAGACCTGCACCCCGCAGTGCACCGGCCGTCTCTGTGGCCCGAACGGCTGCGGAGGCCAGTGCGGGACCTGCCCGGCCGGGAAGCGCTGCGACGCCGCCGTGGGCCAGTGCGTCTGCGAGCCCGACTGCACCGGCAAGGCGTGCGGCGACGACGGCTGCGGCGGCTCCTGCGGCGCCTGCACCGGCGCCGGGGAGGCCTGCGTCGCGGGCAAGTGCCAGGCCTGCACCCCCAGCTGCACCGGCAAGGTGTGCGGCGACGACGGCTGCGGCGGCTCCTGCGCCCCGGGCTGTGCCGTCGGGAAGAAGTGCATCGCCGGCCAGTGCGAGACCTGCACCCCGAGCTGCGCCGGCAAGGAGTGCGGCGACGACGGCTGCGGTGGGACCTGCGCTCCCAACGCGTGCGGAGTGGGCAAGACCTGCGTCGCCGGCAAGTGCGTCTGCGCCCCGCAGTGCACCGGCAAGCAGTGCGGCGACGACGGCTGCGGCGGCTCCTGCGGCGCCTGCAAGGCACCCAACGGCTGGTGCGACACGCAGACCCTCACCTGCACGTGCAAGCAGGGAGGAGCGACCTGCTCCGGGTACGCCGAGTGCTGCAGCGGGAGCTGCGCCGAGAACAAGTGCACCGCGTGCCAGAAGGCGGGCCAGGCGTGCGGCGACGGGTGCTGTGCCGGGCTGAACTGCGTGGCCGGGCTCTGCAAGGACTGCCGCAAGGAGGGCGAGACCTGCGCCACCGCGGGCGAGTGCTGCTCCAACACCTGCACCAACGGGAAGTGCGAGCCGCCCTGCAAGGAGCCCGGGGACTACTGCTCGTCCTCCGGCTCGGGCGGCAAGTGCTGCACCGGCAGCACCTGCCCGTCCTCCACCGGCTCGTGCTGCGTGTCCTTCGGGAACACCTGCACCAGCGAGGATCAGTGCTGCAGCGGCACCTGCACCGCCGGGAAGTGCGCCTGCAGCGCTGCGAACGGCCTCTGCGAGAAGGACGGGGACTGCTGCAACGGCCGCACCTGCGACTACGGCCGGTGCTGCGCGAAGCTGGGCACGTCCTGCTCGGAGGACGGCGACTGCTGCGCCGGCGGCCAGTGCAAGAACGGGGTCTGCTGCGGCAGCGCCGGCAGCTACTGCGGTGCCGGGGCCAACACCTGCTGTGGCCAGTGCGAGGACTCCTCCTGCTGCGCGCCGCTGGGCCAGGCGTGCAGCTACGGCAGCCAGTGCTGCAGCAAGGGCTGCGTGGACGGGCAGTGCTGCAACCCGCTCGGCAAGACCTGCTCCACCAAGGCCGACTGCTGCGCCTACAACGCCGAGTGCACCAGCGGGAAGTGCTGCGTGAACCCGGGGAGCAGCTGCACCGCCGATGGCGACTGCTGCAAGGGCTCGTGCAAGAACGGGGTGTGTTGCGAGGGGAACGGGAGCGCGTGCAGCAGCGGCAACACCTGCTGCGGCGGCGGGTGCTCGTACGAGAACACCTGCTGTGCCTCGGGCGGGCTCGCCTGCACCGCGAACTCGGAGTGCTGCGGCGGGACTTGCCTGACGGGGGGGACCTGCTGCCGCAACCGCGGCCAGCAGTGCGCGAGCGCCGCCGACTGCTGCACGGAGACCGACGCCTGCCGCTACGACTCCGCCTCGGCGAACTACCGCTGCTGCATCCCCGCCGGCCAGTTCGTGGTGTACGAGTCGGACTGCTGCAGCCGCAAGGCGAACTACACGACGCACTTGTGCCAGTAGTCCATCGGATTCCAGCCGGTCCGGGCGCGGGCACTCCCCGCCCGGATCGTGTAGCGTCTGCCCTCGTCTTTGCTGCCAGTCGGTGATCCCTTCCCGGAGAACGACATGAACCCGATGGTGCTTGCCCTGATCCTCGCCTCTGCGTCCGGCGCTTCGGTGCGCGTCCTGGAGATCGGCCCCAACAAGGGGCAGCTCATCACCCACATCCGGGACGTCTCCGGCCAGGGCACCCAGGAGATCACCAAGAAGCTGGAGCGCGTCCCCGCGGTGGTCTGGGAGACCGACGACAAGGACCGGGCGAACACCCTGGCGCTGGCGCTGCAGACCGCCGGTGCGAGCGTGGACCTCGACGGCTCGCCCGTCGCCGGCGGCGGCTCGTCGGACCCCGCGACCGCGACCCAGACCGTGCGCCTGACCGCCGCGGGTGCGAAGAAGGCCCAGGTCACCAAGGCGCTGCGCGATGCGGGCGTGGGCGCGGCCGAGGCCAAGAAGTGCACCGACGCGCCGCCCTGCGTGGTGCGCAGCGGGCTCTCGAAGGCGGACGCCGACAAGCTGGTGAAGAAGCTGCGCGCTGCTGGCGCCAAGGTCGAGGCCACGACCCCGTAGCCTGCCTCAGCGTCGCGAGTAGGCGTGCGCGACGAAGCGGGACCAGTCCACTCCAGCGTTCTCGGCCCAGTCCGCGTACGGATAGGGCCGCTTCGGGGAGAGCTGCAGCAGGTCGCCCAGCTCGATCAGCCTGGCCGCCTCGTCGGGGTAGCCGTCCTTGGGCCGGCCGCCCGCGTCGAGGCGCCCGTGGGCAAGGGCGGACCACCAGCCCCGGTCGAGCACGGCCGCGAGGTCCTCGAGCCGGGTCCCGTGGGGCAGCAGGTCGCGCAGCGCCTCGGGGTGGTGCCGCAAGGCCTCGATCTCGTTCGCGGACAGGCGGTCGCTCCGCGAGGCCTGGGGGAAGGAGTCGTACC
The DNA here is from genome assembly GCA_964485035.1 of uncultured Myxococcaceae bacterium. Lineage (GTDB taxonomy): Bacteria > Myxococcota > Myxococcia > Myxococcales > UBA5297 > CAZAIE01. The sequence goes on from CAZAIE010000668.1 coordinate 3,818, forward strand.
GGTCCGCCACCTTTCCGAACCGGTGGAGGGTGTAGGCCAGCACCTCCTCGTCGCAGAGCTGCAGGCACAGTGCCGGGCAGGCAAGGCGCGCGCTCAGCGCGGCGGACACGTGGACGAGGTCCGGCGCACCGGGGAGGCCGAAGCCAGCCTGGATGATGGGCGTCCAGGGCCGCGCGGTGGCACCGACCAGATAGACCGGTCCGGTCAGCGCGAGTGTCTCGTAGTCGGGCAGCGCCTGGGGGCCCAGCACGGAGATCCGCTGCGGGCGGGCGGGCGAGAAGCCCACGGCGTCGAGCACGCCGTCCAGCGCGGCGGCCACCGAGAGGTGCGCCACGGCGGCGTCGCGGAGGTGGAGGACCGAGGAGGACAGGGCCATGGCGACACGATAGCGCCGGGGATGGAGGCGGCGCAGTCGGGAGCCGTCGAGTGGCCAAGCCCCCCGGCGAATCGGCTACCCTCGCAGCCATCCCATGAACCGCACCTGGCCGCTCCTCCTCGTCGCGCTCGCCGTCCTCGGTTGCCCGCGGGACGCCTCGCCCACCGACCCCGAGAGCCCCGGTGTCCGAGTGCGCGACCCCGCGACGGCCGGCCGCGGGGCGTGCGCCCAGGCCTCGCTCGGCGCGCTGGTCGGGCAGCTCCGCGAGGCGCATCCCGACCTTTCCGCCGCCGGCCTGGAGGGCAACCTCGGAACGGACCCGCGCTCCACGGGCTGGATCGAGGCGTACCAGCGCCCGGACGGTGGCTTCGCGCTCACCTTCTCGCTGGTCGGCCCCGACTGCGGCGCGCGTTGCCGCAACCACCGCAAGGTCTATTTCGAGACCGACGCCGCGTGCCGCCCCGTGCTCCTCGGCGAGTTCTCGTTCGGCTGGTCCCACGACGAGGTCCGCTGCTGGTACGCCGAGGGGACCC
>CAZAIE010000669.1:0-4723 GCA_964485035.1 uncultured Myxococcaceae bacterium
GATGGGGAGTGGGGTCCTGGCCATTCTTGGCCAACGTCCGATGGTGGGGGCCTCAGTTGGGTTTGCGCTGGGAGCGCTCTTCTTCGATGCCCTTCCGGCCAAGGGCTGGCCGTATCCAGTGCTCGGAGCTCTGCTCCTGACGGGCGTCGCGCTGGCCCTGTCGCGCAGCGCTCCAGGCATTGCTACCCTCTTGATCTTGTTGGCATTCTCCTGCGCGGGCATGGCCGCCGCGCGGTTGCGCTCCACAACGCACGAACCTCCGCGGGAGGATGCCGTAGGGCGCGTGTCGGGGGTGCTCCTCGACTGGCCGCGGCCGATGCAAGACCGGGACAGCCAGACCGTGCTGCTCCAGGTTCACGAGGTCGATCGGGCGCCGACCGACTTCCGAATGCGTCTGACCACCGCGCGCATTCCACTCTTCCCGGGAGACACCCTCCAGGCGCAGGTGCGGCTCCGCCCCGCGCCAAAGGACGCGAACCCGGGCGCGCATGCCGAGCGCCGCTGGGCCGCCGAGGGCCTGGCAGCCACGGGGCAGGTGGTGGACGAACAGCTCGCGGTGCTGGGTGAGCCCCCTGCCCTCTCGCGCTCGGTGGCCACGTTCCGCGACCGCTTCGCCCGGGTGGCGGAGGCCGCCGTCGCCGACCCTTCCGCGCGGGCCCTGCTCCAGGCGCTGGCGGTGGGCGAGCGCACGGGCCTCTCCCCGGAGATCAACGAGGACTTCTCGACCAGCGGCCTCGTCCACATCCTCTCCGTCTCCGGGCTGCACATCGCGGTGGTGGCCGCCGCGGTCTACCGAATCCTGCGGTTCCTGCTCTCCCGGTCCGAGTGGCTGCTCCTGCGCGCCAAGGTCCGCGGGGTCGCCGCGCTCAGCGCCCTGCCCGCGACCTGGGCGTACGTCTTCGTGAGCGGCAGCGAGGTCCCAGCGGTCCGCTCGGGGCTGATGGCCTCCGCGCTGTTCCTGGCCATCGCCCTCGAGCGCGACTCCGACACCCTCAGCTCGCTCGCCGCGGCGCTGCTCGCGGTGCTGGCGTGGGACCCGGCCGCGCTCAGGTCGGTCTCCTTCCAGCTCTCCTTCGCCGCGGTCGCCGGGCTCGTGCTGCTCTCCGAACCCTTGCGGGACCTCGTCCCCGTCGCCCGGCCGGACCTCACGCGCGAGGACTGGAGGGGGTGGCTGGGCCGCGCCCGGGAGGCAGTGCTGGGCGCGGCGCTCGCCTCGCTGGCTGCGTCGCTCTCCACCGGCCCCCTGGTCGCCTCCGCCTTCCACAGGGCCTCGCTGGTGACCGTGGTCTCGAACGCGGTGGCGCTGCCGGTGGCCTCTGGGCTCACGGCCCTCGCGGCCGCTGCGGCTGCGCTGCTCCCTCTGAGCGAAGCGCCGACTGCGCTCCTGCTCTGCGTCGCCGACCCGCTCGCCCGGGCGCTGCTGTACCTCTCCCGGGTCTTCGCCGCGGTGCCGTTCGCCTCGCCCCTGGTGGCCGGCCCCTCTGCGCTCTTCACGCTGGCGTGGTACGCCGCGCTGGCCGCGCTGCTCCTGCACCAGGTCCACCGGCGACGGGCGCTCCGCCTCGGAGCCGCGGCGCTCGCGATCCTCTTCGGGTGTGCCGGAGCCCGGCTCGCGGCTCCGCTGCTGCGCTCGGGAGCCACGGTCACGTTCCTCTCGGTCGGACAGGGGGACTCGACGCTGCTGCAACTGCCGGGGGGCGACGTGCTCGTCGATGCGGGGGGCAGCCTGCGCGGATCGTTCGACCCGGGGGAGCGCATCGTGGTCCCGGCGCTCCTGGAGCTGGGCGCCACCCGGCTCCGGGCGGCAGTGCTCTCCCACCCCCACCCGGACCACGCGAACGGCCTGGTCGCGGTGCTGGACCGGCTCGGCGCGGACGAACTCTGGGTCCCTCCGGGCATCGACCCCGACGACCCAGTGGCCCGGCCCGTCCTGGAGGCGGCGCGCAGGCGCTCGGTGCCGGTCCGGGAGCTGGCCGCGGGCGACCGCCTCGAGATCGGCCAGGCGGAGATCCGCGTCCTGCACCCGCCCCGGGACGGAGGCTTTCGCGAGAACGACCAGAGCCTCGTGCTGCAGGTCCGCTTTGGAGATACCCGGTTCCTGCTGGCTGGCGACGTCGAGACGGACGCGGAGCAGACCCTGCTCGCGCACGACCTGCGCGCCACGGTGCTGAAGGTGCCGCATCACGGCAGCCGCACCAGCTCCTCGGAGGCGTTCCTCGACGCGGTGAGGCCGGCGCACGGCGTGTTCTCGGTGGGCCGGAAGAACCGGTTCGGCTTCCCACACCCCGAGGTCGTGGCGCGCTACCGCGCCGTGGGCACGCAGCTCCATCGCACGGACGACTCGGGAGCCTGGACCTTCCACACCGACGGCGTCCGCGTCCAGGCGAGGCCCTACATCCCCGCCGCCGAGTAGGACACTACGGGGAGAACTCGAGGAACCCGAACCGCGGGAGGTGGTGGAAGTCGCCCAGGAGCGGAGGGGAGAACGCCGACCCTTCGTTCACCTTGCGCTCCGAGTGCCACTCGAGCCGGTAGAGGTTGAAGCGCCACTTGTCCCCTGCCTGCGGAGGCCAGCGCGGGACGGAGGCCAGGTTCTTCACTGGGATGCGCAGCTCGGCGCTCCAGCCCTGGTCCTTGTCCTTGGGGTCATTGAGCGTCCCGCGCAACTTCACTGCGCTCTGCATCTGCGCGTCCCACGCAAGGTCCATCCCCTCGCGCCGGGCCGGGAAGTAGGCGTCGAACTGCACGTTGCGCGGCGAGACCTCGAGCTCGTTGTAGGTGCGACCGTCTCCGTCGGCGTCGAGGAAGACCTCCACCACCTCCTCGCCGTAGATCGGGTCGTCGCGGCGCTCCAGTTTCGCCCACAGGTCGTCGTCGACGGCGTCGAACCCTACGTAGAGAAACTCGTCGTCCCAGACCAGGCGCGCCTCGGTGCGGTGGAAGGCCGCTCCGCCGTCGTGGGTGCGCAAGAACGGCCCCGTGGAGGCCACCCCCTGCCAGCCCGGATCGCCGAGGTCTCCGTCCAGAGTGATCTCCGCCTTGCGGCGCACCGCCTGGTAGGTCGGGAGCGCCGCGCTCTCCCCGGCCACGCGGACGCGCAGCGCGGGGACCCGGTTGCCGCCGTCGTGCTGGCTGCGCTCGTCGACCGGGAGCCGGTCGTCGAAGCGGTAGAAGCCCATGAACACCACCAGCTCGTCGGGGGCGCTCTGGGGCACCGTGATGGAGTAGGAGTCCTCGATGATCTGGCCCTTCTCCCACTTGTCGGTCGGGTGGAGGTTGTCCACCGGGATGTGGTCCGAGTTCACCAGGATGCCGCCGCGGCCGGCGCCCTCGACGTGGACGAAGATCTTCCAGCTCTTGTCCACGGGCTGGAGCGCCTCGAAGTAGTGGGTGAGCCGGAGCTGCTGGCCGCGTCCAACCGGCTCCGGGCGGGCATCCGAGCCCAGCAGGCGCAGCTTGCCGCCTCCGAAGGTGACGTTGGCGGGGCGCATGGGAGCTGGAGGCGCCTTCAGCAGGTGGGCGGCGACGCGCTGGGCCTGGTCTCCGGCCAGCTTGCGGGGCGGGGGCCCCACCGACGGATCGCGACAGGCCGCGAAGGAGAGCGCCAGCAGGGCTGCGACACGCACGGACCTCATCCACACCTCCCAATGAACCGCGTCGCTACTCCGTCGTTCCGCGACGGAACGGACGCGGGTGCTCCGAGGCGCCTGTTCTCGCAGATTTCCGGTCGGCACGCTTCTTCCAAAGCGCGCCGGCATGATCTCCCTTCGAGTCCAGGCCCCCCAGAGCGAAGCGACGACGGTGCCGGTCTGCCCCGGCCACCACAGCGCAGGAGGAGGCCCGGTGGACGACCTCTCGTTCGCCGGAGCGCCTCCGGGGCTCTTCGACCTCGAGATCTCGGCCCAGACCGCCATCGTCGTGCCCCGCGTGGCGGGGGCGGATCTTCGCGGCCGGGCGCTGAAGGTGGGCGAGCGGCGGCTGCTTCGTCCGGGAGAGCCGCTGACGGTCGCGGGCTACGTGGTCGTGCGAGAGGCCGACACGGCTCCAGAGGGCCCGGCAGAAGGAACGGCGGCGCTGGCTCGAGGAATGCTCGGGAGCGCCCTCACCGGCTCCGGGTCCTCTGCGCTCCCATCGCTCGTCTGGCTGAACGGCTGGGACTGCGGCAAGCGACTCCCCTTGCTGGACGAGGCGACCTTCCTGGGACGGGGCGAGGGCTCGGGCTGCCGAATCCGCGATGCGCTGGCCTCGCGCACGCACGCCAAGCTGCTGCTCCGCGAGGGCAAGGGACTGCTCACCGACCTGGTGAGCGCCAACGGGGTCGAGGTGGACGGAAGCCGCGTGGACGGCGAGCGGGAGCTGACCGGAGGTGAGGTGATTCGGATCGGCGAGACCGAACTCCTCTTCGAGCTCCCGGCGAGGGCTCCAGCGTCGCCTCCAAAGGCCGCGGCACCCCCAACGGAAGCGCCCATCGAGCCGCTCGCCCCGGATGAAGTTCCGCCGACGAACGCCCCGGTCTCGCCTGCCCCGCCGTCCCGCTACTCCCCGCTGGAGATGCTGTTCGTCGGAGTCGCGACCGCGGTGGGCGCCGTGGCGACCGCCGCGGTCTGGGTCTTCGCGCGATGAGCTACTTGTTGATCTCCGCCATCCGCTGCCGGGCGATCTCTTGGAGGTTGGCCGCCGCGTCAGGGGCCTTCGAGGCGGCATACGCCTGGTAGTAGGGAAG
>CAZAIE010000670.1:0-4719 GCA_964485035.1 uncultured Myxococcaceae bacterium
AGTAGTCCCGGCCCTCGATGTTCGTGTACGCGAGCGTGACCGCGTGGCCTCGCGCGGCCAGCCCGGCGCCGAGCGCGAAGAACGGCCGGACGTCACCCTCGGTGCCCCAGGTCTGGATGCCGATGCGCATGTGGCCGCTATCATCGGGCATTCCGGGAGGAAGCAATGAGAGCCATCGTCGCTGCCGCCGTGCTGGCGTGGTCCCACGCCGCGCACGCGTCCGAGGAGGAGATCCACCAGGCGAAGCGGGTGACCGCGGTCGCGGAGACGGGGATGTTCGGGGAGGTCGAGGTCCGCGCCGAGGCCACCCCTGGCGCGAAGCCCGCGCTCAAGTCGCTCGCCGTGGTGGTTAAGGGGACGGCCATCGCCTTCCCTGCCGCGGCGTTCGAGGGGCTGCCCCCGCTCGCGCTCGAGGGCCTGCAGCTCCGCAGCGAGCGTGGCTACGACAAGGACCCCTGGCTCTACGTGGTGCTCCAGGTCGCGGCGCACCACCTGCCCGCGGGCGCCCAGCGCCAGTCGGTGCACTTCGCGATCAGCGCCGGCAAGGCGCGCTACCGCGCGGTGACGACCGTGGACAAGGCCGGCGCCTCGATGTGGGACAAGAAGGACCTCTGATCTCCCTCGCGCTGGGGCAACCATGGCACCACGAATCAAGCCCGAAGCTCGGAAACTGGGGGGCTGGCGCCTGGGCGCCGTCGTCCTGGCGCTTGGGATGGGCGGGTTCCTCGCCCTCGCGATACCTGGCCTCTTCTTCGGTCACATGTTCGACGTTGATGTTGCGATTGCGAACAACAGCAATCGCTCCGTCAACGTCACACTCGTGGGCGTTGGCGAGCATGGAGAGCTGATCACCGCTCCCCCTGCCTTGTGGGGTGCTGGCGAGCCCTCGATTCATCTCGACCAGTCCGAGACCCGTACCGCTGGCTACAACTGGGATGACATCAACCTGTGTTGGCTGCTCGTCGAATCCGAGGGGCTGTTCAAGCTGGTTCCAACCGGCCTGGGTGCAGATCACTGTCCCACCAACGGCCGAAGCGACCGGTTCCGGTGCTGCTTGCTTCCCCCGCACCGCACGCTCGAGGTTCCCGACTTCGAAACCATCGCGAACGCCCCACCCGAGATCGTTGCGCTCGTCCGCCAGCTGCGCTGAACAGTCGCTCGGCTCGAACTGTGTGCCGATGCTCAGCGCCCGGCCAGCGCGCCGGCCAGCCAGGGGGTCGCGAGCCGCGCGACGCTGGCCTGCCGAAGGCCCTCGTCCAGCCTCCCCTCGCGCTCCGCCTCGAGCAGCCCGGCCATGACCTCGAAGTACTGCGCGGTGTCGTGGGAGACGAGCAGCAGGTCCACTCCCGCGTTCAGCGCGCGCACACCCGCGACCTGGAGCCCTCCGGGGCTGGTCGTGACCGGCCGCATGCAGAGGTCGTCGGTGATGACCAGGCCTCGATGACCCAGCTGCCCCCGAAGCACCCCGGTCACGAGCCTCGATGACAGCGACGAGACCGTCTCCGGATCCACGGCAGGCACCAGGACGTGGCCGACCATCACCAGGCTGTTCGAACCGGGGAGCGCCTCTGCGTACGGGACCCAGTCGTGGCGACGGAGCTCCTCGGCCGCCGCGTCGATGGAGGTCTCGAACAGGTGCGTGTCGGCGCGCGCACGACCAAGGCCGGGGAAGTGCTTGAAGGTCGCGCGGACGCCGTGACTCTCCAGCCCCTGCGCGTAGGCCGCCGCCGCGCGGGCGACCTGCTCAGGCTCCGCGCCGATCGCCCGCGTGGAGATCTGCCCGAAGGGGTCGAGGAGGGTCCGGACCTCGGCCTCGGCGACGTCCACTACCGGGCCGAGGTTCACGTTCACCCCGATGGCCGCCAGCCCCTCGGCCTGCGTCTCGCCGTAGAGCCTCGCCAGCCGACGCTGGTCGTCCGCCGACTGCACGCTCGCGAGCACCGTGCCGAGCGCGGCCTGGTACGGCAGCGGCGGCGACATCCGCGAGACAGGTCCGCCCTCCTGGTCCGCCATCACCAGCAGCTCCGGCCGCCCGGGGGCTGCGTGGAGCTCCCGCAGGCGCTCCACGCGCTCCCGGACCTGCTCCACCCCGAGCCCCCGGACGTTGCGGATGGTGAGGAAGACGCCCGCCACCGCGCCGCGCCGGACCAGGTCCTCGGCCACGTTCCAGTCCTCGACGCCGACGACGACGTGGCGCCCGAGCCGCTCGAGCGCCTGGGGGTCGGCCTCGAGCACCGAGCGCCGGACCACGTCGAACCGCAGCTCGACCCCGAGCCCCGCGGCGAGCGCGCCCGAGCAGAGCGTCGCCAGCACCACGCGCCGACGGCCGACCTGGTTCAGCGCGAACGCCAACAGCACCCCTGCGGCGATCATCGAAAGCGGGAAGAGTGACTCGAGCCGGTGGACCAGCGGCTCGCGGTGGAAGGCGGTGTAGCCCACGAGGGCGGACGCCAGGGCCAACTGCAGGAGGTAACGGAGCATTCCAGGCTGCAAAGCAACGGACGGGCCAGAGACGCCCGGAGCGGCCGAGGTGGACGTGGACTGGGTCGACCGGGTGGGCGGTTGGTTCACTCGACGCGTCCCGCCGGCCGCAGTGCCTCCCCGTTGACACAGCGGCCCACCCCGAGTCTGCTTCGTGCGGCCCGGTGGCCCGCGCCTTGCTCAGGCGGTCTGCAGCCCACCGTTCCCCCCTGAAAGCCCATGACCCTGCCCTCTCTCGTCGCCCTCGCCGTCGGTGCGCTGTCCGTGAACCCGCCGACCGTCCCCGCCAAGGGGTCCCAGCAGGTCATCCTCAAGGTGGACCGCACCTCCATGGTGCGGCTCTCCACCGCCAACCCCGGGGGCACGTCCTGCACCCTGGTCGACCACCTCCGCGGGCCCTTCGCGACCTCCGGTGTGACCGGGCGCACGAACTGCGACCTCGACCAGCTCCTCGACGCCGGCGTCTACAAGGTCCGCCTGGCCTCGCCGGCCAAGGGCAAGGGGACGGTCGCGGTGAAGGCGGAGCCGTTCACCGAGCTCAACGACCCGCTCCTGCGCCTGGACCCGGGCCGCGGGGTCGAGGGCGTGCTCAAGCCCCGCCAGCAGGCCTCGTTCTGGATCCACGTGGACCAGCGCCGGTTCGTCTCGCTCCGGGTCAGCGGGCGCACCGCCGGCGAGGTGAGGCTGTGGCGCTCCGGCGAGTGGTCCGAGAGCGTCGACACCCGCCCGCGCACGGTGATGCCGCAGCCCGGCCGCCCGCTCCACGAGTGGTGGATCGGCCGATACCTCGAGGCCGGCGACTACCTGCTCACGGTCTACGGGACCAACGTGCAGAAGTGGACCCGCGGCCTCGAGGACGACGCCTTCTCGGTCGCCTTCCTCTACGACCCGATGCCCGCCGACCGCGTGGTCGACGCGGTCATCCCGGCGCACGGCGTGCTGGCCTTCGGGCTCCCCAAGGCACGGCCGGTGGCGAACGTCTCGCTCGCCGCCTCGCCCTCGGCCCCTGTGGAGGTGGAGCTGCGCGGCATGGCCGACGACGGCTCCGCCGAGTCCAGCTCCGGCTCCTGCCGCATCGAGGCCAAGAGCACCACCCCGGAGTGCACCGCGGTGGGCCACGGGGAGCGGCCGCACGCGCTGGTCGTCCGCGGAGCGCCGGGGACGCGCATCCACGCGGAGTGGGCCCGCTACGTCACCGGCAACGCCCTGGAGGACGGCGACTTCGGCCCCGGCTCCTCGGACGTCACCTTCCGCGCCCCCGCCTCCGGCAGCTACCTCGTGGGCCTCGAGGACTCGCCCGCGGACCCCGACTCGACGCCGCTGGGCTGCGTGCTGCGCCGCCAGCGCCCGCACGGCGTCTGGGAGATCGTCGCGCGGGACTTCTGGCGCATCGGCGGCAAGCAGGCGACCGGCCACTCCTTCAACTACAACGGCAGCCAGCAGGCGGTCTGGTTCGAGGTCACCGGCGGCGGCAGCTTCTCCATCGCCACCGGCGGTGACCGCAAGAGCTTCTGCGAGCTGTTCCAGATCACCGAGCAGGGCACGCGCACCCGCCTCTCCGAGACCACGCGCGAGCCGGGCTGCAAGCTGGAGCGGTCGCTCTCGCCGGGCTTCTACGAGCTGAAGCTGTACGGCGGGCTCTCGGGCGTCGAGACCCTGCGCATCGCCGACGTCTCCAAGTCGCTGTTCGGCGGCGGGTCGCCCGCGCAGGTCTCCGGCGCCAAGACCGCCTGCCTCTTCCCCTCGCTGCCGCTGGAGGGCAACGCCATCTACCGCCTGGAGTCCAACCGCGGCGCCCAGGCGGCGCGCGAGCTCTCGCTGCGTCCGCTCCCCGCCCCGCTCGACCGCCCGCTCTCGGTGGAGCTGCCCCAAGGACGGGTGTTGGAGCTGCCGGTGGGCTCGGGCCGGGCGCTGGTCGTCGCCGCGGGCGGGCCGATCTCGTGCTCGCTGGGCGGCGGGCAGGCCATGGAGGGACGGGACGGCTGCCGACTGCCGGAGTCCGCGTCGGCCCAGACGCTGCAGGTGACGAACAAGGCCGCCGGCCCGCTGATGCTGCGCCTCTCGCGCCCGACGCCGCCTCCCGCGCTGCCGCCGCTGCAGGCCTTCAAGCCGGTGTTCGCGCCGCTGCCCCAGCTCGGCTACGACGCGCCGGTGCACTTCGACCTCGCGAGCGGCCAGACCCACTCGCTGGTCTTCGACGTGAAGGAGGCCGGGCTGCACCACCTCAGCACCGTGGGG
>CAZAIE010000671.1:0-4716 GCA_964485035.1 uncultured Myxococcaceae bacterium
GCCCGAGGCCAACCCGGACCAACTGGCCCACGGCGGTCAGCGCATCGGGCTGCGCGCTGCGGAGCACGGTATCTCGCTGAGCATCGGCGGGGCCTGCTGGCCGCTCGACTGCGACGAGCCACGCGGGTTGCTCGCCACGGCGGACGGCAACCTGTACCGCGCCAAGGAGGCGGGCCGCGGCTGCGGCTGCTTCGGCGGGGCTCCCGTGGTGTTCAAGGGGTAGGTGGACGGTGGACTGGGTGGACTGGGCGAGATAGGCCACTTAGGGCAGTGAATTCAGGAATTTACACAACGCACGGGAAGGCTGCTGTGGGCTCCAGGGACGGCCCAGGACGGCTCTTCGAGGCCCCAGCCCTATTGAAGTAGCGCCCCCCTCCCCTCGACCCGTCCACGGCGCTCGCAGGGCCCTTCCTGGGCCTTTTCGCCGGTTTTTCGGCCCAACCTCCCGCCCGCAGGGCCTGGGGTGACCCGGGGCACTCCCCCACTTGCCTACCTGGGCCTACCCTCCGGCGTCGCAGGGTTCCCAAGGCCAGCAGCGACACGCCGAACGCGGCAGGCCCTGCCCCCACGCCACAGCCACAGCCCGAGTCCACCTGCCCCGCGAGGACGCCTGCGTCCGTGGCGGTCTGGTTGCCGATGTCCGCGGATGACACGGCTCCGCTGTCTGTCTGGCCGACGTCCGCCTGGGCTGACGTCCCCGTGTCCGGGGATGCGCTGGCGCTGGCGTCCGGTGCGGCGCTGGCGTCGGGACCTGGCAGGCCGGCGTCGGGCCCGGGAGGCAACGACGCCTCGCCCTTCACTTCGGCTGCGAGCACCCAGCCAGGGTTTGCGCCTTCGCCTGCGTATGCCCCTCGATAGGTCCGCCCGCCCTTCGACGTCCCGTTGAAGTCCCGGTCCCCGTCCTGGTCTGCGGCGAACGTCGCGAGGTCCAGGGCACTGCCGCTGCACGCGCCGGTCTTCGGGTACAGGTCCAGCGAGCCGAGGGTCTTGCCCGGCGCCACGAGGTGCGCGGCCGCTTCTGCCTCGGTCCCGGTGAGGTTGTCGCGCAGGTCCGCGGGCGTCCCGCCGATGGCCTTCGCCGCGAAGATCACGTTGCCCACGGCGGCGCTCCCCTGGCTCGCCGCGCTCGCGAAGTTCAGGCCGGTCGCCGCGCCGTAGATGGTGTTGTTGTAGGCCCACGCCTGCTTCAGCGGGAGGTCGTGGTTCGCCAGGTGCACCGCGCTCTTGCCGGCGTCCACGAACAGGTTGTCGTGCACGCTCACCCTCCCCGACGCCTGCAGCAGCGACTCGCGCGGGTTGTGGAAGAAGAAGTTCCCGTAGATCTCGTAGCGGTCCTCGGCGCCTTCTCCGCTGTCGGGGAAGCCGCCCACCAGCAGGTTCGGGCGGTCGCCGTCGGGACTCGCGGCGTCGCTCTTGATGAACACGTTGTGGCGGATGACGGTGGTCCCCTTCCCCGTGGGGAAGCCGGCGATGGTCGTGGGCCAGGGCTTCTGGAACTTCACCTGCATGCAGTAGCCCACGGGGTCCTTCACCAGGTTCTTCTCGATGAGGCCGCGCACGAAGGGCATGGTCCCGTCCGAGTTGCCCAGGTACAGCCCGGTGCCGGCGTTCAGGATGCGGTTCTCGCGGATCTCCCAGCCCCAGGTCGGCGTCTTGGTGGAGATGGCCACCTGCTGCTGGCTCCCTGCGTGGTGGTCGAAGGTGCAGCGCTCGACGCGGATGTGGTGGACCTTGTTGTTCGCCCCGTCCTTGGCGCTCACCCCGAACGACCCGCCGTTGTCCTTGCCGTCCACGGTGAGGTGGCGCAGCGCCACGTAGCTCGAGTTCTTCAGCTCGATGGTGTTGCAGCAGCCGTTGGCCTCCACGATTGCCGCAGCGCCTGTCTCCGGCCCGGTGATGGTGATCCACGCGGCCTCGGTGCCGTTCAGCCCGGAGACGGTGAAGTGCTGGTAGGTGCCGGCAGAGAGCCGCAGCGTGTCCCCCGCCTTCAGCGCGGTGATCCGCTGGTTCAGGGTCGCGGGGTCGGCGGTGTACTCCGCGGCCCAGGCCGGGGCGCTCAAGAGGACACAGACCAGCATCCACGGTCGAACAGGCATGGCGCTCTCCCTCGGTGGTGCGGCGCGGGCATTCTACCGGCCGCCCGGCACTCCGCGGCCAGCTACAATCCGCAGGCGCTCGCGGGGGCCGTCGTTCCCTCCCGTCCGCCCCGACCTTTCCGTCCAGGAGCCGACATGGAGACCTTCGTGCTGATGACCAAGATGAGCCCCGAGCTCGCCCGCGACCCGCGCGGCCGCAAGAAGGCGGGCAGGGAGTGGCTGCGGCTGGTCAACGAGAAGTGCCCGGGGGTGCGGTGGATCGCGCACTACGCGCTCCTCGGCCGCTACGACTTCATGGACCTCTACGAGGCCCCCGACGTGGAGACCGCCCACAAGGTCTCCGCGCTCTCGCGCGAGGGCGGCGCCGCCGAGGCCGAGAGCTGGCCCGCGCTGCCCTACGACCGGTACCTGGGACTCGTCGAAGAGCTGGAGCGGTAGCCGGGCGGACTCCGCGCTTTCCTGGCCGGGCCGCCCCCCACCCCGTTAGGGATTCCTCCTCTCGCGCAGCGCGCACCGTCCCAACCCGGGAGCTTCCGATGACTCGCATTCGCAAGGTCGCCGTCCTCGGCGCAGGTGTGATGGGGAGCGGCATCGCCGCCCACGTGGCCGGCGCCGGCATCCCCGTCCTGCTCCTCGACATCCTTCCGCCCGATCTCACGGATGCGGAGCGACAGGACCGCGCGGCCCGCAACCGCATCGCGGCGCGGGGAAAGGAGAAGGCCCTGGCCTCGAAGCCGGCGTCGTTCTTCACACCCCGAGACGCTTCGCTCGTCGAGGTCGGCAACCTCGAGGACGACCTGCCCCGGCTCGCCGAGTGCGACTGGGTGGTGGAGGCGGTGAAGGAGGACCTGGGGGTGAAGCGCGCGCTCTTCGCCCGCATCGAGCCGCACCTGAAACCCTCGGCCATCGTCGCCTCCAACACCTCGGGACTGCCGCTCGCGGACCTCACCCAGGGGCGCTCGGAGACCTTCCGGAAGAGCTTCCTCATCACCCACTTCTTCAACCCGGTCCGCTACATGCGGCTCTTGGAGCTGGTGGTCGGCCCGGAGACGAGCCCCGAGGTCGCCGCCTCGATGCAGCGCTTCGCCGAGGAGAAGCTGGGCAAGGGCACGGTCCACGCGAAGGACACTCCCAACTTCATCGCCAACCGCATCGGCACCTTCGCGGTGTTCGACGCCATCCAGCACATGGTGGCCATGGACCTCTCGATCGACGAGGTCGATGCGATCCACGGGCGCCCGCTGGGGCACCCCAAGAGCGCGGTCTTCCGCACCGCAGACATCGTGGGCCTCGACACGCTGCTGCACGTCGCCCACAACTGCGAGCAGCTGCTGGTCGGCGACGAGGAGCGCTCCGTCTTCAAGCCACCCGCGTTCATGGAGGAGATGGTCAAGCGGGGCATGCTCGGCGAGAAGTCCGGCGGCGGGTTCTACAAGAAGACCCACGAGGGCATCCTCACCCTCGACTGGAAGACGCTGGAGTACCGGCCGCAGGCCAAGGTCCGCTACGACTCGCTCGGCGAGGCGCGCCACGTGGAGGACGTCGGCGAGCGCATCAAGACCGTGGTCGCGGGCACCGACAAGGCAGCGGAGTTCGCCTGGCGCACGCTCTCGCGCACGCTGAACTACGCGGCGCGCCGCCTCGGCGAGATCGCCGACGACGTGGTCAACGTGGACCGCGCGATGCGCTGGGGCTTCAACTGGGACTTGGGCCCCTTCGAGGTCCTCGACGCCCTGGGGATCGCGTGGGCGGTGGAGCGGATGCGCAAGGATGGCCTGGCCCTCGCCCCGCTCCTCGAGGAGATGGCCACGGCGGGCCGGAAGTTCTACCCGGCCCCCAGGCGCTTCTGGGACGTGCGCGCGAAACAAGACGCCGCCGTCCCGGTCAACGCCCGCGCCCTCACCCTGCCCCGGGACGACCCCAAGGCGAAGGTCTTCGGCAACGACAGCGCCACCCTCTGGGACGTGGGCGACGACGTGCTCGCGCTGGAGTTCCACTCCAAGCTCAACGCCGTGGACCAAGACACGCTCACCGGCATCCTGCGCGCGGTGGACGAGGCGGAGCGGCGCGGGGTGGGCCTCTTGGTGGGATCGGCATAGGGGGTGACGGGGCAGTCGTCCCGTCATCCCCCTGCCACACCACCGGACATGCGGGTCCGCATCCGGCGGTTCGGTTGGTTGAGGTTCAGCAGGACAGCCTCGGCAGTCCCAGCTTGTCGTAGTAGCGAGTGTTGAGCACCGTGTTCACCAGCTTGCCGCTATTCGCCCACCATCGCCGGAGGTACTTGGCCACACGGGCGGCCACGTCCTCCGCGGCACCGAGCTTCCGCAGCTCTCGATAGGCCGTCGTCCCGCGCTTCCACTGCTTGAGTTGCAGGACTCGAAGCTTGCGGCGAATCCAGCCGTCGAGGTCGGCGAGCACCCCGGGCGTCTGGGTCTTCCCGAAGTAGGCCTTCCAGCCCGCCAGGTAGGACCGCAGCTCCGTGATGACCGCCGCGACGCTTCGTCCGCCGCTCCGGCACGTGATGTCCCGGACGCGCTCCTTCAACTTCTCGAGGGCCTTGGGCGCCACTCTGCGCCGGACCTCGCCCTTGGGGCCGTACCAGAAGCTGTACCCCAAG
>CAZAIE010000672.1:0-4713 GCA_964485035.1 uncultured Myxococcaceae bacterium
GGGTCGCGGTCATCGCCAGCTCCCCCGAGAGCCGGGTCAGCTCGCGCGCCACGTCGGTCATCGAGGGCGGGCGGTCGGCGGGGGACTTCGCCAGCGCAGCGAGGACGATCTCCTCGACGGCGGGCGGGAGGCGGGCCTCGGGGCAGCGCTCGGACGGCGGCTGGGGCGGCTTGGTCTTGTGCGCGAGCATCACCTCCAGCGCGGTGCGGCCCCAGAACGGCAACGACCCGGTCAGGAGCTCGTAGGCCAGCACGCCCCAGGCGTAGATGTCCGCGCGGTGGTCCACCGCGTCGCCCTCGGCCTGCTCGGGCGACATGTACTCCGGGGTTCCGATGATGGTCCCCTCGCGGGTCAGGCGCTGGCCGCCGGTGTGCTCGGCGCTGACGCAGGCGATGCCGAAGTCGAGGACCTTGGCCAGCTCGCCGGACTCGCGCGCGAGGACGATGACGTTGTCCGGCTTCACGTCGCGGTGGACGATGCCCGCCGCGTGCGCCGCGCCCAGGGCCCGGGCAATCTGCGCGAGCAGCGGCAGCGCGCGGGAGACGGGCAGCCGGTGCTGGGCCACCAGGAGGTCGGTGAGGCAGGTGCCGTCCAGCGCCTCCATGGCGTAGTACAGCCGGCCGTCCGGCGTGCGCCCGAAGTCCACCACGTCGACGATGTTCTCCTGCCCGATGCGGCTGGCGGAGATGGCCTCCTGCTGGAACCGCGTCACCAAGTCGGGCCGCGCAGAGAGTTCGGGCCGCAGCACCTTCACCGCGAAGCGCTTGCCCAGCACCACGTGCTCGGTGAGGTAGACGTTGCCCATGCCCCCCTCTCCCAGCGAGCCGATGACGCGGTAGCGCTCGCCCAGGATCTGCCCCTCGAGCGGGCCCGCGGGGCGTAGCGGGGTCCCGTCGTGGGGGCAGACGGGCAGGCCGTCGGCGAGGGCGGTGCGGCAGGTGGGGCACTCCGGCATGGCGCGTACCGTAGCACGTGGCCGCAGGCCGGCCAGGTCGTGGCGAAGGCTACTTCTGGGTGAGCTGCAGCGCCCCGGACCAGCCCGGTGGCGCGTCGGGACCAAGCCTCCCGAGCCGCTCCCGCAGCGCCGCCGTGGGGCCGTCGCCCGGCCACCGCTGCGCCGCCTCGTCGAGCAGCCCGGCGGCCTCCCGCCAGCTTCCGGCGAGGTAGGCGGCGAGGCCCGCGTCGAAGGCCTTGCGGAAGCCCGCGTAGTCGGCGGGCGGGGAGAAGTCGTAGGTGTGCAGGGTGACCGGGGCGTGGGCGCCGACCACCACCACGCGGTCCACGCGCCGGGTGCGCCCGCGCAGGTCCGCGGGAGCGTGCGCGGCGATGTCGTCGGTCACCAGCAGCCAGGTGTGGAGCTGCTTGTTGAGCGACTCCAGCCGGGCGGCGACGTTCGCCGCCTCGCCGATCATCCCGTAGCGGCAGCAGCGCTCGGTGCCGATGCGCCCGGTGGTGACCGTCCCCGCGTGGATGCCTATCCGCGTGCGCACGTGCCGCAGCTCGGCCGAGGCCCAGGCGGGGTGCGCCAGAAGCTTCGCCCAGGCCTCGGTGGCGGTGATGCGCTCCAGCTCCTCGATGATGCGCACCGCCATCGCGAAGGCCCGGGCCTCCTTGCCCTCGCCGGCCAGGGTGACGATGAAGCCGTCGCCGGTGTGCTCGAAGATGTCGCCCTGGTGCGCGGCGATGACCCCGGCGCAGTGGCCGAAGTACTCGTTGATGGCGGTGAACCCGTCGGGGCCCAGCGTCTCCATGAGCGTGGTGTAGTTCTGGATGTCGGTGAAGGCGATGGCCCAGTCCCGGGACCGCGAGAGCGGGGCGGCGTCGGACCGCAGGATCGACTCGCGGGCCTCCACGTTCACCGCGGCCACCAGCCGCTCGAGGAGCGGGATGAAGACCCGGCGCAGGAAGGTGACCGGCTCGGTGTCCTGGACCGAGCGCAGGAAGTGCAGCGCCTGGTTGCGGCGGATGGCCTCCTCCACCGCGCGCTGCAGGTCCCGCAGCGGCGTCACCAGCACGCGGTCGGTGGCGCGGCTGAAGGCGGTGCTCATCACCACCATCACCGCCACGATGAAGAGCGCGAGCACGATGTCCAGCCGGGCTCCCGCGAGCCGCTCCTCGCGGTGCGAGGCGGTGAGCACGTAGCGCCCCTCGTGGTAGCGGCTGACCTCGTAGGGTGCGAGCGCGTGGCGCGCCGGGCCGGCGAGGACGCGGGCCGGTCCCTGCCCCGGCGCCTCGGCGAGCGAGATCACCCGGGGGTCCGACAGCAGCACCAGCTCGTGGGCCCGAGCCGTGACCGCGTCCGGGGCCTGGGCCAGGTGGCGCACCGCCTCGTGCAGTTCGTCGCGGGCGGTGAAGGTCTCGCGCAGCGGGATGAAGAGCAGCCCCAGCACCACGAAGACCGCCACCAGCGCGTTGAAGCGCAGCTCCAGGTCGTGCTGCAGCTCGGTGGCCTGGTGCTCGGCCGCGCTCGCGCTGTGGTCCAGCTTGCGGCGGAAGAGCAGGTCGCGCAGGCGCAGGAGCGTGCGGCTCTGGCGGGCGAGGCGCGAGAGGCGCGTCACGTAGACCGACATCCGCAGCACCCGCGGGTTGGGCCAGGCCCCCGCCTCCCCGCCGTGCAGCGCCGCGAGCGCCGAGGGCAGCTCCGCGAAGAGCGAGAGCGTCGCCAGCGCGTCCACCCAGAAGTAGAAGCTGCCCAGGTACGTGCGACCGAACGCCAGGAGCCGCGCCAGCCAGTCGAGGGCGAAGACCGCCAGCAGCACGTAGACCGCGGCGGTGTACTCCGGCGCCTCGAGCCCGGCGGGGCAGGCCAGCGTGTAGAGCGGGAAGCCGAAGACCGCCGTCAGCGTGAACACGGCCAGCACCAGCTCCCAGGCCGGGTGGCCGAGCCATCGCTGCAGCAGTGCGCGCGGACCGGGTGTGGGTGTCACGGGGCGCGCAGCCTACCCGATGCGCCAGGGGCAGGGAATCGAGGCGAAAAGCGGCCTAGATACGGGTGGTTGGCGAGTGCTCGGGAAGGCCTCTGGAGGCTCCTGGGAGGCTTGGGGAGGCCCTCGGAAAAGTCGAAGGTATTGAAGCAAGCCTGGCCCCCTCGTCGGCCCAGGAAGGTGCCCCAGCGGCCCTCCAATGCGATTTCTGGCGATTCCGTGGTGCCGATCGGCGGTCGGGAGACGGTCCTGGCCGCCTGTCCACCAGGGTCTGGGCACTTGCACGCCGACGCTGGACTTGCACCACGGTCCGGGGGGTTGCGGGACCAGCGCGATCCCGATCACACCGGTGGGTTGGTATCCTTCCGCAGCCAGAAGAATCGCCAGAGGAGGAGCTGCTTGCTGCGCCTGCTGCCGGACGTCTGCCGCGACTGTGGGGTCTCTGCGAAGTCCGCCGAGCTGAGCCCCTACCTCGACTTCCTGCTCTGCGCGGACTGCATCCGGGCCCGCGAGCGGGCGCTCTTCTCCGACCTTCCCAGGCGGGCTCCGAAGGTCGAGGCGGTGCCCAAGAAGACGAAGCCCAAGACGAAGACGACGAAGAAGCCCAAGACGAAGCAGGGTGGAGCCGCGAAGCCGCGCAAGCCGAAGCGGCCCGCGAAGAAGCGCTAGCGCCGACGCTGGTAGACGACGATCTGCGGGGTCTCGTCGAGGTAGAGGCCGTACACCGGCGTGCGGGTTTGGTACGCGTTCCAGATCTGCATCTCCACGTCGCGGAACTCCGGCATGTACTGGTAGACCGCGAGGTCGGAGTCGTCGGGGCCGCCGGCGAACTGCAGGTCCTCGCGCAGCATCCCCACCTGCCGGTAGTACGCGTACGAGTCCCAGGTCACCTCGTTGAGGAAGACGCGCGCGCCGCGCGGGGCGTTGGCGTTGAGCCAGGGCAGCACCCCGGTGACGTTGTTGGACCAGTACTGTCGATGCATCCCCAGCGTCGCGGCCCCCGGATAGCCCCCGGCGACCTCGTTGTAGAAGGAGGTGCCGTACGGGTGGTTCTTCACCGTCCCGACCAGGGCGGGGACGAGCGCGAGCGTGGCGCCCAGCGCGAAGGTCGCGCGGCGCAGGGGAGGGAAGAGCTCTCCCGAGGTCTCGGCGATGCGCTCCAGCGCCCGCGCCGCGAAGATGAGCAGGAAGGGCATCGACGGCAGCCAGTGCTTCACGCCTCCGAAGATGGGCACGCTGGGGAGCGAGAGCACGGTGATGGAGGCGAAGGCGTTCCCGAGCAGCAGCAGCGAGTCGGAGTCCAGCTCGCCGGCCAGCCGCCGCGCCGGCTTCCAGAGGTAGGTGCCCAGGAAGCGCACCATCTCCCGGAGCGCGCCGGTGGCCATGAGCACCACCAGCGTGACGGGCACGGTGACGGCGGTGAGGGCGAAGGCGTAGCCGAGCGGGTAGGGCGGCTCCACCAGCAGCGTCCCGAAGAACTCCCAGGGGTAGTTGATGTGCTTGGTGTGGAAGCTGGCGTACCAGAGGAAGCGCTCCACGGGGGCGTGCCAGAGGTAGGGCCAGTGCAGGTAGAAGACCACCGGGCCCAGGGTCGCCATGGCGCCGAAGGGCGCAGCGGCGCGCGCGAGCCCACGCCAGCGCCCCGCGCGGAACGCCCGGCCGGCTTCGGCCATCGCGAAGTGGATGAGCAGCACGCCCGGCAGGATCCACGCATTGTGCTTGGTGGCCAGGGCCAGCCCGAACGCCAGCCCGGTCGCGACCGCCCAGCGTCGCTTCCCGCCGAGCGCGC
>CAZAIE010000673.1:0-4711 GCA_964485035.1 uncultured Myxococcaceae bacterium
GCCTGCCGCACCGTTGCGACCTCGTCGAACGACTGCGACGTGGATACCGGCAGGTCCCGGTAGCGGACTCTGACAGGCGCAGTCCCAACCTTGGCCCGCTCCCACTTGCTGTCGTTCCCGTTGGCTCCCACGGCGTCCGTCGGAGCCGCCTTCGTGCGCTCCTCTCATATACCGCTGCAAATCCGGGCCGAGCGGGCATGAGCGGAACGAGCGGCACGAACGGGCACGAGCGGGCACGGTCAGGCGCCCAGGCTCTGGGCTCCCTGCTGGCACCCGCGCGCCGCGCTTGCGCCTTGCCGGGCAGCGCCTTTTGCCCCTCCAGCTTCAGGCCCAAGACGCAGCGGCAGTGCAAGTACGTTAGGAGCGCGTACGGAGAGAACCCGCCCTGATCCTTGGACAGCTCGTACAGCAGTACCGCTCGCGACAGCTCCGAGGCCGACACTGTTTGGGTGGGAGAGCGCGGCTTGCTTGTCCTTGGCGCTTTGGCGCAATGCCAGAACTTCAGTCTTTCGCGGCGACCACTGAGCCCAGCCAGACGCAGCTTCCAGGCATCGCAGGCTCGACCGGCTATTTCTTCTCTGCGATCCAGCAGGCCACGTTGCGCTTGTGGTCGGGGATGAACCGGTCCTTCATTTCCCGCGTGAACCAGATGCCGTTGAGGCCCGAGAGCTCCTCGTGCACTGCGGGCTGCTTCACGGTCGGGTTGCTCGCAAAGTACCCACTGATGAAGGTCCTGAGGCTGTCCTTCGGGCGGTCCATCACGACCACCATCTTGCTCGCGCAGTTGGTGACCGCATCCAGCACCTTCCGCCTCGCTTCCTCCTGAACTCTCGCCGCTGAGTGAGCCTCGACCTCAGACAAGATCCAGGAGAGGACGGCGATGTCGGCGACGTCCTTGCACCCCTCCCAGGCTCGCGGGCTCACGCTGACGACGTTCACCGGGGCGACGAAGCGGAAGTCGATCTGCGCGCCGCCCAGTTCTTGGAAGTCTTGCACCAGTTCGGTGGCGACGGGACCCCAGCTCTCCTCCATGTCGCAGCCACTGAACGTGATCTTGGTCGGGCGCGGGTCGTCCGCGAGCACGTCCATCAAGGCAAGAGCGTCCGTGCCAGGGCCAGTTCCGAAGCAGGCCACGCTCAGTTCCGGGGTCACGGGAAGGAGATGGAGCGCCGCGCGAAAGACCAACCGCGCGGGGTCCGCGTGCGAGGCGAGGAACTTGTTGACGTAGACTCGCTTGACGTTCGGGCAGTCGTACCGGATCTGGCGGCCGCCGTCGAAGTACTGGCCGTGCAGGCAGTCGTTGCAGTTGCCGACGCAGTCCGGGCAGCGTCCTGACTGGCAGGGCACGAACGGCTCTCCGTGCTTCTCGAAGTAGCGGTTCACCAACAACTGCAGGCGCTCGCTCATCTCCTCTCCCAGAGCGGAAGCTGGCCACTGCCCTCGCTCTTCCTCTCACCTGGCGTCTTGGCCGCGCCGATCGGATAGAGGGTCTCCCCCCTCGGGTCGTGGGCCTCGAACCTCTTCTCCGCGAGTTCGGCGTTGCGGGTCGCGTAGCAGTACGTGCAGTGGTGCATGCAGGTATCGGGCATGCCGATGTCCTTGCTGACGGCGCACCCACACTCCCCTCGCTGCCCCGTGTCCTTCTTTCCGGGCAGCCGTGCGCCCCACACCGAGTAGATGAGTTCGACATCGACGCACCGGCCCGGCTTGATACCGGCCACTGCGGTCCCGGCCTCGGCGCACGTGCGGATCTCGAGGCCGTTGGAGTCCGCGATCGACTTGAAGGAGCGGAGCAACTCCATCATCTCGGGCTTCCCGTCCGCGCTGTGGTCGAAGCGCCAGCCCGACTGCTCCAGCCTCTTCAGGCGCGTGTCGGTCTTCCGGTAGAAGTCCACGATGCTGACCACGGCCGTCTTGGTGCATCCCCTGAGCTTCTCCGCGATGGACCGAAACCTCTTCTCGTGGAAGTCGTAAGGGGTGCGGGTCGAGATGATGATCGGGTCGTACCGCCAGATAACGCGCGCGGGCCCGACGTGGTTCACCAGCCTCGCGAACACATCGAGGCGCTGATCGAGGGCTGGCACCATCGATTCCAGCGACCGGTCGTAGTCGTTGACCGTGAACTGGAAGTAGTACCGGAACCCGAGGCGGTCGAGCGTCGGCAGGTGCTCGAGGAACGGGCTCGGGTTCTTGGTCCAGAAGACGAACGCGTCCACGTCGCGGGGAAGGAGCGAGACGCGCGCGACCTGGTGCGCGTTCATCGGGTTTGGGACGAGGCAGTACCCCGCCTGGATCCGGTTCATGAGCCAGGTCCCGAAGAACGCAGGGATGTCCGTCCGTCTGCTGGCGGAGATGATCATGTGCTCCCTCGGTCCTTCTGTTGGGAGGGGAGAAGTCTAGCACCCCAAACCGACGCTCCAGCACGAGCGGGACACGAGCGGGACACGAGCGGGAACGAGCGGGCAAGGTCAGGCGCCCAGGCTCTGGGCCCTCTGCAGCAGCGCCTCGTAGACCTGGGGCATCGCCTCGCGCAGCTCGACGCGGCAGACGAGCATGCAGCGCCCGGAGCGCGTGAGCTTCACGCCGCTGGTCTCGAGGATGTGGCGCAGCCGCTTGCTCGACAGGCCCGAGAGCTCCGCCAGCTCGGGCAGCGAGAAGAAGACTGCGTTTTCGAACGTCTCGCCCTTCATGCCTTTGCCCCTTTCCCCTCGAAGGTGAGCTTCGAGAGCGCTTCCCCGTAGGTCATGCCCAGCGCGGCGAGGACCTGGTTTCGCCGGTCCTCGAGGTACCTGCCGCTCGCGGTCTTCCTCTGGATCTCGCGATTGACGTAGCGCTCCGTCTCCACGCGCCACTGGTACTCGGCAGTCCGGGGTCTCGCCTCCCGCAGCCGGTACCACGCGACCTGCTTGCGCTCGCGCTCAGGGCGAGCTGCGCGCCAGTCGTTGGAGTTGTAAGGGACCAGGCTATCGGCGAAGAAGGTCCGCAGCCCTTCTCCGAGCGCCACAGTGTCGTTCGCCATGCACGCGATCAGATCCATGCCGTGCTCCTCCCTTGGACTGCGGTTGGTTCACATGCGCCTGGGAGCCACCGGCTCGCGGTTCAGCCCGGCCTGCGCCAGGGGCGTCTTGAACGCGAGCTCGCTGACGACGTACGCGAGCGCGTCCATGCGATCGGGGCTCCAGCTCTTCACGTCGTCGGTCCACTGGCAGCACTCGTCCTCGAGCTTCCCGAGGCCAGGCGCGTTGAAGATGAGGTGCTTGCCGTAGAGAACCGCCACGCTCTCGGCCCACGCGCGCTTGCCCTTGTTCCCGCCCTTCTTGAGAACGCGCACCCGTGGGTCGACGAGCCTCATCATTGAGTCGATCATCTGCCCGCTGCGGCCGACGTCGGCGACCATGAAGCTGGCGCCGTGCTTCCAGTAGAGGGCGACCGCCGCCTTGGCTGCGACGTCGGGCGTCGCGTTCACCGTCGCGTCCTCGAGGACCTGGATGATCCCATCCTCTCGAAGGCCGGCGGCGACGATGCCCCAGTTGTCCGCCTTCTCGCCGCTCGTCTCTGCGGGATCGACGCCGATGCCGATGCGGCGGAACGGCGAGTCGCGCTGCGCGTCGGGACACCACGAGCGCTCGAACCACTCGCGCTTGAAGAGCGCGCCCGGCATCTCCTCGAGGATCTCGCCGCCGATCTCCTGCCGGCCGAACGCGGTTCCCTCGTAGACCTTCAGGTTCTCGTCCAGCCAGCTCTGCGCGACATTCGCACGGTTCTCGTGGCTGGCCCCGATGGTGACCGCGGAGCGCTCGTCCTGCGTCAGGCGGATGAGCAGCTTCAGCGGGCGGGGCGTGGTCGCGACCATGGTCTGCGGGTGAAGGCCCGAACGCATGGTCATCTGCAGCTGGCGCCAGACCTCTTCGGCGTAGGGCATCGCCGCCAGCTCGTCGACCGCGCCGAAGTGGTTGTTGGGGCCGCGGAGGTTGTCGGGTTCCTCCCCGGTGAAGAGGATGGCCTTCGAGCCGTTGGGGAAGACCAGGCGTCGCTTGTTCGTCTGGACCTTGGGCTCGAACCAGGGCGGCGAGCATGCGAGCAACCCCGACTGCCCCTCGACGACCTCACCCCAGAGCGAACCCGCCGTGCGTGCCACGACCGCGACGCGGCAGCCCGGGAAGCGACGAGCCCGGTCGAGCACGAACTGCGTCAGCCGCCGCGACTTCCCGACGCCGCGCCCGCCGCAGAAGATCCAGTAGAGCCATCCGCCCGGCGGCTCCTGCTGGCCGGTCCACAAGCCGTATCCCGGCTCTCTCTTCGGCAACTGGGGCGGCGGGAGGCGCACGCTGGGGCGCTCCCAGAGCGGCCAGCAGTACCGCATCGCGAGGCGCTGCTTTGGCGTGAGGGCGTCATGCAAGCCCTTCGCCCCCAAAGTCATCACCAGCCGCTCCACGGGGGACATGCGGGACAGGTCGAGCATTCGTGACTCCGAGGTTGAGTGCGATCCGCTGGAAGACTTCGATGAGCTCCGTGTCCGTCGCCGGCGCGTCCATGCGCTCGCGACGCTCGTACTGCTTCGCCTTCCCGCGCAGGTGCTCGATGAGGATCTCGGCGCAGCGCCGCCGTTCCGACTCGCTCTTCGCCTGGACCATCTGCTGGACGACGAGCTTGAAGGCCGCCGGCATGGCCTTGGTCGCAAGCTCGTCGACCAGGCGCTCGGCCTCCTCGG
>CAZAIE010000674.1:0-4695 GCA_964485035.1 uncultured Myxococcaceae bacterium
CGACTGGGCGGACGCGGGCCGTCCCAGCTCACGGTGCCGGAGTGGATCGACCAGGTGCACCGGCTCTTCCCCCGGGAGTGCATCGAGCGGCTCGAGCGCGACGCGGTGGAGCGCTACGAGATCGCCGACGTCGTCACCCGCCCCGAGGTGCTGCGCCGCGTCGAGCCCAACGAGGCGCTCCTGCGCGCGGTCCTGCGCACCAAGCACCTGATGAACCCGGAGGTGCTGGCCCTGGCCCGCGAGCTGGTCGCCCGCGTGGTGCAGCAGCTCCTCTCGAAGATGCAGGGCACGGTCCGCAAGGCCTTCTCCGGCAGCGTCGACCGGCGGCGGCGCTCGCGGCTGGCGATGGCGCGCAACTTCGACTTCCGGGCCTCGCTCCGCCGCAGCCTGGACCGCTACGACCCCCAGCGGCGGCAGGTGGTCCTGGAGCGGGCGCTGTTCTTCGCGCGGGTGAAGCGGCAGACCGAACGCTGGCAGTTCATCCTGCTGGTGGACCAGTCGGGCTCGATGCTCTCGTCGGTCATCCACTCCGCGGTCACCGCCGCCTGCCTCGCGTCGGTGCCGGGGGTGCGCACGCACCTCGTGGCCTTCGACACCGAGGTGGTGGACCTCACCGGCGAGGTCGCCGACCCGGTGGAGGCGCTGATGAGGGTCCAGCTCGGCGGAGGCACGGACATCGGCAAGGCGATGGCCTACGCCGCCCAGCTCGTGGAGGCGCCACGGCGGGCGGTGGTGGTGCTCATCTCCGACTTCTACGAGGGCGGGAGCCCGGCCCGGCTCCTCGACGAGGTCCGCGGGCTCTGCCAGCAGGGCACGCGCGTGCTCGCCCTGGCGGCGCTGGACCCCGAGGCGCGCCCGGCCTACGACCGCGGACTCGCCCAGCAACTGGCGGACGCGGGGGCGCAGGTGGGCGCGATGACCCCGGGCGAGCTGGCCCAGTTCCTCGCCGACCGACTGGGGGGACGCTGATGCCCCCGGTCCGCCACGACCTGCTCGCCCTCACCCCCGCCGCCCTGGCCGCGCTCTCGAACCAGGGGCTGCTCAAGCGCGCCCTGCGGGAGTGCGAGGAGGGACGGGGACCGGGGCTCGAGACCGGCGAGGACGGCACGGTCACGGCGCGGTTTGCGGACGGAGTGGAGGTGCGGCTGGTCCCCGGCAGGGCGCTCAAGGACTGTCCCTGCACCTGCGGCGCGGTGGGGGCGTGCCGCCACCGCGTGGGGGCGATCCTGGGATACCAGCGCTCGGGAGCGGCGGCGGCGCGAAGGGAGGAGTTGCTGGCGCCCTGGAGCCCGGCGGAGGTCGACGACGCAGCGCTCGAGCGGCTCTTGGGGAAGGCTGCGCTCGCCCGGGCGTCGGCGCTGCGCCGGCGCGGGGTGCTGGTGGAGGTGACCCGCGGCGACTTCGAGGGCGACCGGCTCCCCCGGGCCCAGCTGGCCACCGCCACGGTCCGCTTCCTGGTCCCCCGGGACCCGAGCCACGCGCGGTGCGACTGCCGCGCCAGGACGGGCTGCGAGCACGTGGCGCTGGCGGTGTGGGCGTTCCGCCTCGCGGCTCAGCGGGACCCGGCGGCCCTGGTGCTCACGGTGGAGGTGGCGGACCCGACTGCCCCGGACACGCGGCGGGAGTCCGGCTTGCAGGCGGCGAGGGAGGCCGCGGGACTGGTGCTGCTGGAGGGAGCGAGCCGGCTGCCCCCGGCCGCTGGTGCCAGGTTCGCCCTGGCACGGATGGCGCTCGAACAGGCACGGATGGCCTGGCTCGCCGACGCGGTGGACGACCTGCAGGCGCTGGTCGAGGCCTACGGGCGCCGGAGTGCCAGGTACTCACCCGGGAGGCTCGCGGACACCCTCGTGGACCTGCTCGCCCGGGCCCGGGCAGCCGAAGGGCACGGTGCGCTGCCTGCCGCCGCGGTCCTGGGGTCGGACGAAGCCCCCCAGGCCGAGCTCGACCAACTGCGACTGTGCGCCCTGGGCGCCCGGGTGGAGGCCGACGGGGACCAGCGGCTGGTGGAGGTGCTGTTCGCCGGCCCGGCCTCCCAGTCGGTGCTCGTGGTCCGGCGGAGCCTTGGCCCCTCGGACGGGGGAGATGACGGTCCGAACCTGGCACGTCGAGCCGGACTCGCTGGCGCATCCCTTGGCCAACTGGCCACCTGTCAGCTCGTCTCGAACGCCGCGGTGCGCCGACCGAACCGCCAGGTGAGCTTCCGCACGGGACCGCTGAGGAAGACCAGCGTGCTCCCGGGCGGCGCGGAGTTGGACGTGGTGCCACAGAGCCTGCGGGTGCGCGAGGTGCCAGGTTTCGAGCGGCAGCTGACCGCGCAAGCTCCCCGGATGCTACGGCCGCGGCTGGTCGCAGAAGACGTTCGGGTCATCTCGCTCGCACGGGTGGAGGCCATGACCTACGACGCCGGGCAGCAAGCCTTGCGCGCTACCTGCTTCGCGGAGGATGGGCAGGCCCCTTTCGTGCTGGAGGGGCATCACCGCGCGGTCGCCCCGGGAGCCCTCCCTGCCCTGGCGCGGCTGCTCGGGTCCGGAGCCGTGCGCGCCGTGGTGGGCGGAGTCCGCAAGCATGGCGCTCGGCTGGTGGTCGACCCCATTGCCCTCTGGACCGACAGAATCGAGGTGCTCGACTTCCAGGAAGGCTCAATCGAGGCGCTTCAGCTGCTGGCGGGGCTGCCCAACCACCGGGAGGAAGCTGTCGAGGACCCAATCCTGGGCCAGCTGGGACGAGTCCACTCCCTCCTGGCCGAGGCCGCCCACCAGGGGCTTCGCAACGTCGGCCCCCCCTGGCGTGGACGCCTGAAGGAGGCAGGTGCCAGACTCGGCGCCCAGGGCCTCTCCCGCGTACACGCCGTGCTCGAAAGGTTCGACGACGCGCTCTCCACCGCCCAGTCAACCGGGAGCGAGGTGGATGAACTCCGCCTGGTCGGGTGCTGGGCGTCGGCGGCCATCCGAGTCGAGCTTGCCGTCACAGGAGCAGAAGAATCGGCAGAGGAACCTGGCACCAGGTGACGGGCAGGAGAGCGGACCGGGTCGCGCGCAGACTCCAGCGTCGGTCCGGTTCCCGAGTCGTGATGTTCCTCAGGCCAAGCGGATCACCTCACGCCGCCTGGTGTCTCCATTCCCAAGGCGTGGCGTAGTACTCCGGCTCGGCCTCCGAGCATGGAGGAGGATCTCTCCGAGGAGGGACGGGGGCCTGTCGGTGCAGCAGGCCCTTCTTGCAGGCCTCCGCCACCAGGCGGGACATGGTCTTGCGTGACCGCGCCACGACGCGTGCAGCCTCCCCATAGGAGCACCCCAGCGCGATCAACTCCGCCACGAGCTCGAGCCGCTCGCGCTGCTGGGGAACGGTGAGTTGGGACGGGCCCAGTCGCGCGGGCCGCTCGCCCTGTCGCTCCTCCAGGCCCCTGCGATCCTCCCCGACCGCACTCGGTCGCCACCTCACGGGTCGCAGGCCCTTCAGCTGCTCCTCGGTCAGGCGCTGCTCCATCAGCCACTGGTATCCGGCTGCTCCACCCATGAGGTCGAGCACCCTCTTCGTCTCCACCCAGCCCGCGGGCTGCTCGAGGTAGGCGCTGTAGGAACTGTACGTCCACTCACCAAGCCCCTTGGCGAGGCCTGCTCGCAGCGGATTCTGGTGGATGTAGCGGATCAGCTCGAGCAGGTAGGCCTCCGAATCGACCTCCTTGGCATGGTAGCGGCTCTCGTACAAGCGACCACGGAACCCGTAGACGAGGTTGAACCGCCGCGCATGGCGCAGGTTCAGGCGCTGCATGAACTTCCAGAGCGGCGCCCCACCCTTCGTCGTCCGGAGGCAGAGGTGCGGATGGGTGGGCATCAGGCAGTAGGCGATGACCTCGATCTTGCACTCGCGAGCCAGGTCCTTCAGATCCCTCAGGTAGTCCTCATAGTCCTGCTCCCGCCGGAAGACGTCGATGCCGTGGTTCCCGCGGATGTACACGTGATGGATGACTCCGACCTCCATGTTTCGCAGCTTCCGCCCCATGTTCCCTCCCCCTGTGAATGATGCGCGGGCACGATACCAGGGGGGTCTGACATCGCTTCCGGCAGGCCTAATCTGGTTAATCTGGTGCTCGCTTCCGGACGAGGTCGGGGAAAGGGACTGGTGCCAGGTTCAACCCGAGGCCTGGTGCCGAGGCCTGGTGCCAGGTTCAACCCGAGGCCTGGCGCCAGGTTCGCCCCCGCGGACTGGTGCCAGGTTCGCCCCCGCCTACAGCAGTCTCGGAACATCCAGGATGAAGATCGGCCGACCGGTCCCAAGGATGGTCACGCCGGCGAGACCAGCCAATTGGTCCAGCGGTCGGGAGACGGGCTTCAGGACCGCCTCCTCCTGCCCATGGAGACGGTCCACCTCCAGGGCGATGGGGCCATGCTCCGCCTCGAGAACCACGTGGGGTCTGGGCCCCCCGCCGGGCAGGCGCGGGAGCCTCAGCATCTCGCCCAGGACGTGCACCGTGAGCAGCGCGCCGTCGTGGGGCAGCATCGGCGCATTCCGGCTGCGCGAGAGCCTGGCCGGGTCCGCCTCCACCACCGCGCGCACCTTGGCGATGGGCAAGCCGAACACCTCCCGTCCCACGCTCACCAGAAGAACGTTCACCACCGCCACCGTGAGCGGGAGCCGCAGCGTGAACTTGGTCCCCCGCCCGCGCGCAGAGTCGATGTCCAGCGTCCCGCCCAC
>CAZAIE010000675.1:0-4695 GCA_964485035.1 uncultured Myxococcaceae bacterium
GCGAGAACCCCTTCGCCAAGCCCGAAGAGGCTCCACCCGCTCCCACTGGCCAACTCACGCGACCACCGGAACTGAAGCGCTTCGTCGAGGCCACCTTCCCTCCCGCAGCGCTCGAGGCTGGCGTCACTGGCTCCGTGGGGCTCCTGGTCGACCTCGACGAGCGCGGCGTCGTCACCGCGGTCGAGGTCACTGAGCCTGCCGGCCATGGCTTCGACGAGGCCGCCGTCGCCGCGGTGAAGCAGTTCGAGTTCGCCCCCGCGGAGATCGACGGGAAGCCCGCGCCGGTCCGCATCGGCTACCGCTACGTCTTCACGCTGCAGCAGCAGGTCGCTCCTGCGCCGCCTCCCGAGGCCGTGGTCAACTTCCGTGGGCGGCTGCTCCAGCGCGGGACCCGCGAGGTTCTGCGCGCCGCGGACGTCGCGGTGGCCATCGGCGAGACACCGCTCACCGCTGTCAGCGACGACGAGGGCCGCTTCGAAGTGGCCGGGGTGCCGCCCGGAAAGCACCCGGTGGTGGTCACCGCGAGCGGCTTCGACAAGTTCGAGACCGAGGAGGAGTTCACCGAGGGCCAGGCCACCGAGGTCACCTACTACGTCCGCAAGCACGTCTATGGCGCCTTCGAGACCGTCGTCCGCGGCAAGCGCGAGCGCAAGGACGTGGCCAAGGTCGAGCTGAAGCAGGAGGAGATCCGCCTGGTGCCCGGCAGCGCGGGCGACAGCTTCCGCGTGGTGCAGAACCTGCCCGGCGTCGCGCGCGTGCCGTACAGCTTCGGCCTGCTCGTCGTGCGCGGCGCGCGGCCCCAGGACACCCGCGTCTACATCGACGGCGTGTGGATCCCGATCATGTTCCACTTCGCGGGGCTCACCTCGGTCTACAACTCCGACCTCCTCGCGAACCTCACCTTCCTCCCCGGCAACTTCTCCGCGCGCGACGGCCGCGGCATCGGCGGCGTGGTCGAGGCCGAGACCCGACCGCCGGCGCGCGAGTACCACGGCTACGCCAACATCAACGCCGTCGACTCCACGCTGCTGGTCGAGGGCCCCGTCAGCCAGAACTGGGCCTTCTCCGCCTCGGGCCGCATCTCCTACGTGGACCTCATCCTCCAGGAGGTGCTCCCCGCGTCGATCCAGTTCGTCACCGCGCCGCGGTACGGCGACTACCAGCTCCGCCTCGAGTGGGCGCCCAAGGACGGCCCGGACCGCGTCAGCCTGCAGCTCTACGGCTCGCACGACGTGCTGAAGATGGTCATCGCCAACCCCGCGATGCTCGACCCCGAGGGCCGCAACGACGCCGGCGCCTCCGCCGACTTCGTGCGCCAGGTGACCAGCTGGCGCCACGCGTTCTCGCCCACGCTGTCCAACAAGCTCACCGTCGCCCTGGGCTACGACGCCGCCGCGACCTCGGCCGGGGCGGACCTGAAGGGCACTTTGGGCGCGTACACCGTCCAGCTCCGCGACGCGGTGAGCTGGGAGGCGCACCCGCGGCTCTCGCTCGAGGCCGGCACCGACAGCTACTTCGGCTACTACTTCAGCGACGTGGTCCGCCCGCAGCTCCCGCCCGCTGGGCAGGTGCCCGACCCGCTCGTCTCGCGCCAGCTCGCGCACGCGAAGGACAACCACTGGCTGGCGCAGCCGAGCCTCTACCTCGAGGGCGTCTGGAAGCCCTTCGACGGCACCAAGATCGTCCCCGGCCTGCGCCTCGACTACGAGGGCAAGCTCAAGTACGTGACGCTCGACCCGCGCATCTCGGTGTTCCAGACCATCGTCGAGGGCACGGTGCTCAAGGGCGGCATCGGCATCTACCAGCAGCCGCCCGACTTCCGCTTCCAGCAGTGGACCCGCGAGTTCGGCAACCCCTACCTCGGGCCCGAGCGCAGCGTGCAGGCGATGCTGGGCTTGGAGCAGCGCATCACCGACGCCATCAACCTGGACGTGCAGCTCTACTACAAGTGGATGGACAACCTGATGTGGCCGAGCACACGCCAGGTGGAGCGCGACGGCCAGCTGGTCATCGAGCGGTACAACAACAGCGGGCTGGGGCGGACCTACGGCGCGGAGATCCTCCTGCGCCACGAGCTCACCAGCCGCTTCTTCGGGTGGATCGCCTACAGCTTCGGGCGCAGTGAGCGGCGCAGCACCCTGTGGGCCAACGACGAGGGCTGGCGCAACGGGCAGTTCGACCAGCCGCACCACCTCATCGTGGTCGCCAGCTACAAGTGGCCGTGGGACATCGTCACCGGCGTCCGCTTCCAGTACTCGTCGGGCAACCTTGCCACCCCCGTGGACTCGACGGTCTACGACGCCGACGCCGACCTCTACATGCCGATGATGGGCAAGCCCTTCAGCGTGCGCGGCCCGGAGTTCGTCTCGCTGGACCTGCGCATCGACAAGCGCTTCGTCTTCCAGCAGTGGATGGTCAACGTCTTCCTCGACGTGCAGAACGTGACCAACAACAAGAACGGCGAGTTCATCTACTACAGCTACGACTACACGAAGACGCAGTACGTCCGGGGTATGCCGGTGTTCCCGCAGATCGGCATCAAGGCGGAGTTCTGAAGATGCGCGTCGCCCCTGCCAGCCTGACCCTCGCCGCCGCGCTCCTCGCCTCGGCGTGCCTCGACCCGTGGCGCCCGGTGACCTTCGTGGAGGGCCTGCGCGTCCTCGCGCTGCGCGCCGAGCCGCCCGACCTCGCGCCGGGACAGGCGGCCGTGCTCAGCGCGGTGGTCGTCGATCCCACCGACGCGGACCGCACCAACACCCTCATCTGGTTCGCCTGCGACCCCGACCCCACCAACCTCGACCAGCCCGCGTGCGCGCAGTACGCGACGCTGGAGGTGGCGCAGTCGGGCGACTTCGCGCAGGAGGCGCTGCCTGAGGGCGTGCGCATCCTGGGGATGACCCCGCCGCCGGGCGTCTTCTTCCCCATCGGCTACCAGGCACCGGCGGACACCTTCGCCAAGGTCCCGGCCGACGACCCCAAGCGGACCCGCGGGGCGCTGGCCATCGTGCTGATGATGTCCATCGCCGCGCCGCCGCCGGAGAGCTGGCCGCCGACGGAGGAGGAGCTGCGGGCGCTCTTGGACAAGGTGAAGAACAAGGAGGTCGCCTCGCTGGTGACCATCAAGCGCATCCGCGTGACCGAGGATCCGGCGCGCAACGTGAACCCGGTGCTCGCCGGGGTGCGCATCGGGAGCGAAACCTGGAGGGGGGAACCGTCGCACCCCGCGAAGGTGAAGCCCGGGGCCGCGTATCCGCTGGTGGCGCTGGCGGGCGAGGGCTCGGCGGAGACGTACGCCACCACCGACGTGGACGGGAACCCGGTGGAGAAGACCGAGACCCTGCTCACGAGCTGGTTCACCACCTTCGGAAACTTCGACGAGGTGCGGGTGGTGGCCGACAAGGAGGACGCGCAGAAGATCCACCTGCCCTGGCACTTCGAGGCGATGCCCGCGGATCGCAAGGCGACGATGTGGGTCGTCCTGCGCGACGGGCGCGGCGGGGTGGATGCGAAGGAGCAGGAGCTCTACCTGTGCGACGCGTCGCGCGGGGCGCCGGTGATCGAGTCGGTGGTGCCGACCGCGGGGCCCCCGGGGACGCTGGTGCGGCTGTCAGGCCAGGGCGTGGAGGAACTGCTGGACGTGCGCCTGGGCGAGGGGTTCCTGGTCAACGGCGAATGGGATGCAGCGAGCCGGACCTACGTGGGCAGCGTCCCTGCCAACGCACCCGTGGGGGAGCTGAAGCTCCAGCCCCGCGGACGAGGGTGTGCGCAGGACCCGGAGCTGGCGTTCACGGTGACCAAGTAGCGGGTGCGTCAGTAGTCGACGCTCGCGCTGCCCATATCGTCCAGGACCTGGTCGAACGAGGTGGTCAGGCTCCCGTCGACCATGGTCACGAGCCCTCCCTTCGCCGACCGCATCCCTGAACGGAACTCAGCGTGAATGGGGTGCTTCGAGGAGAAGCCTTCACAGCGAAACTGCAACGTGGTGACAGCCTCCACCACCTCGGGAAAGTAGACACAGCGCTTCCCCGTCGCGACCTGCTCGAAGGCGAAGGAGCCCGCGACGTTCGACTCCGCCGTGAACACGGGCTCCGAGACCTGAACGTAGGCCACTGCCTGCGACCCTGACTTGAAACCAAACGCGAAGGAGGCGATGACCGGTTGCGGGTCGGGGTGGAAGCGAGTGATGGAGCGGCCGTCTTTGAGGTGTCCCCAGGGCTCGATGTAGGAATTGGGGCGCATGTCCGAAACAATGAGCTCGTGCCAGCCAGACTGCAGAGCCGCGACTGGCTTCACTTCAACGCACAGGGCGTCCCTCCACGAGTGCTCCGGGCCCGCCTCGGCCACGGTGACAGCGACGGTCGCGCGAGGAGAGACCTGCTGGAGGCTCAGCATTGCAGAGAACTCGGAGATATCGACCCGGGTCATGCAGACGACGTAGGGCCCCCTGCCAACGTTCGACGAGAGGTCTCCCATTGGGACCTTCAAGGAATCGCCATAGAGCATCGAGGAGGAAGAGCACCCGGCAAGGCCTGCACCAATCGCGAGGGAGAGCACCCCTCCGAGACACCGTCGCGAGTTCGCATTCATGGAAATCCTCACTGTCGACGAATTCAGCCGTCGCGTTACTATGCACATTTCGTCATTGCCAGCCCCTCTCACAGCGGGCCGCTGTCTTCGAGCCGCTGAGTCCGAGAT
>CAZAIE010000676.1:0-4692 GCA_964485035.1 uncultured Myxococcaceae bacterium
CTTCGTGCCCCACCCGTAGGCTCCGGCCTGGAAGGGGCCGTCCGTCCCCTTCCAGGCCGGAGCCTACGGGTGGGGCACGAAGAGCGCGGTGTCGGCGAAGCGGGCCTCCAGCTCCGGAGGCGGGGCGCCGTCGGTGCGCGCGAGGTTCCACTCCTCGTGCCAGACGCCGGTGGTCCCGGTCCGGTAGCGGCCGAGGAGGCGCAGGACGCCGTCCTTGCGCACGAACACGAGTTCGGCTTCCCCGGCGTCGCCCTCTGCCTTCCGCGTGGGCGTCTCCGTCCACCAGCCCTTGATCGTCCCGCCCTGCAGCTTGCCCACCAGCGTCCCGTCGCGGTGGGTGTAGGCGCCCCACACCGTGTCGCCGTACTGGCGCAGCACGAGGTTCCCCCACTCGCCGGTCCAGAAGCCGACCACCTCCTCGACCTTCACCGCGGGCTCGGCAGGCGGAAGCACGGCGTCGGCCTTCGGAGCGGGACCAGAGGCGCAGGAAAGCGCGAACGCGGCGAGAAGGAGCGGGAAGCGCATGGGACCTCCGAAGGGAAGGGCAGAGTCAACCACGGTCGTCGTCCGGGTCGTCAAGGTCCGCCGCATCGACGCCGGTGAGCTGGCCATCCCCGGCGAGGCTGGCGAGCAGCTCCCGGGTCGGAGCGTCGAGGGTCGAGGGGCGGGTCCCCGCGAGCGGGGTTCCGGGGAGCGGCTCGAAGAGGTGGGCGTGGATGGTCGCGCCATAGGTCCCGGTCAGGTGGGCCACCAGCTCGCGCGTAAGGGCGCGATCGTGGTTGGTCTCGTCGGGGAAGCCGAAGATGAAGTCCACCTTCGGGGTGAACCCCGCCTCGCGGATGGCCGCGACCGCGCGCACTCCCTGCTCCACGGTGTGGCCGCGGCGCAGGGCGCGCATCACCTCCGGGCTGCCGGTCTGGAGCCCCAGGGCGAGGGTGTCGTTGGCGCAGTGGGCCTTCACCAGCGAGAGCAGCTCCGGGGTCACCGAGGTGGGCCAGACCTCGGAGGGGAAGGTGCCCAGGTACAGCTCGGCCATCCCCGCGGCGCGGGTGGTCTCGAACAGCGCCTCGACGGCCCTGGGGTCGGGGGTCACGCCGTCGCGGGACCCGTAGCCGAAGGCGTTGGGGGCCACGAAGCGGGTGTAGCGGTGGCCGGTGGCGACGGCGTGCTCGAAGGTCTGGCGCAGCGAGGCGAGGGAGCGGTGCCGCGGGGTGCGGCCGAAGAGGCGCGGGGTCTGGCAGAAGGCGCACGACATGGGGCAGCCGCGGGTGAGCTCCACGTGGGCGAAGAGCTCGCCGGACCGGGGCCAGGGCGGGTAGCGGTCGAGCGGCGGCGCGCCTCCGGCGGGGAAGCTTCCGCGTGCAGGCTCCCGACCCTGGGCCAGGTCCCGGACGAGGGCCGCGAAGGCCGTCCCCGCCTCGCCCACCGCGACCCAGTCGAAGCCGAGCGCCAGCGTGCCCTGGGGGTCGGCGCTGGCGTGGCAGCCGCCGGCGAGCGCCCGGAAGCCGTCGCCGAAGCGGGCGCGTAGCGAAGCCAGCTCTGTGGCTGCGGACGGGGCGGCGCGGGTGGTGAAGGAGCAGAGCAGCAGCCCCGTGCCGAGGAAGGCGTCGGGCTGCTCGACGAGCTCGGTGCGGATGAGGCCCGCCGGGAGCTCGGCTTCGAGCACGGCGAGCACCGCCGCGATGGAGTTGCGGTTCTTCCGGGTGAGGCGCAGCGAGACCGGATACGGCGCAGGGGGCATCAGGGGACCTTGGGGTCGGCGGCGGCGCGGACGCGGCTGCGCCGGGCGCCGTAGACCGCGTAGATGACGAGGCCCACGGCGAGCCAGACCACGAAGCGCACGAAGGTCTTGCCCGGCAGCCCCCCGGCCAGCCAGAGGCAGGAGAGGATGCCCAGCGGCGCGACGGCCCAGGCGAGCGGGGCGCGGAAGCTGCGCGGGGCCTCGGGCCGCCGCACGCGGAGGATGAGCACCCCGCCGCAGACGATGACGAACGCGAAGAGAGTGCCGATGTTGCACAGCTCGATCACCTCGTCGATGTTGAGGAACGCGGCGGGGAGGGCCACCAGGGCGCCGGTGAGCCAGGTGGCGTTGCCGGGCGTGCCGTGGCGCGGGTGGACCTTGCCGAACCAGGGGCCGAGCAGCCCGTCGTGGCTCATGGCCATCATGATGCGCGGCTGGCCGAGCTGGTAGACCAGCAGCGCCGCGGTGGTGGCGATGATCGCCCCGACCGAGACCACCCCCGCGAGGCGGTTGAGTCCGTGGACCTCGAAGACGTACGCGAGCGGGTCCGCCTTCCCTGCGAGGTCGGTGTACTTGACCATCCCGGTGACCACCGCGGTCACCAGCACGTAGACGATGGTGCACAGCGCCAGCGACCAGAGGATGCCCCGGGGCACGTCGCGGCCCGGCTCCCGGCACTCCTGGGCGGTGGTGGAGACGGCGTCGAAGCCGATGAAGGCGAAGAAGATGGCGGCCGCGCCGGTCTGGATGCCCTGCATCCCGTTGGGCGCGAAGGGGTGCCAGTTCTCGGGCGAGACGTAGGCCGCGCCCAGCGCCACGACCCCCAGCAGCACCACCAGCTTGAGCACCACCATCCCCGCGTTGAACCGGGCGCTCTCCTTGATGCCCACGTAGCAGATGGCGGTCACGCCCAGGGTCACCAGCACCGCGAGCAGGTTCAGGGTGAGGGGGAAGCCGCCGAGGAGCGGGGCGCCCTGCAGCCGGGCCCAGTGGGTGAAGACGCCCGCGCCGTCCAGGGCGCCCTGGTGCGCCTGGGCCAGCAGGTCGAGCTTCGCGCCCAGGGCGGGCTGGGCGGCGAGCCCCGCCTGCTGCAGCCAGTCCGGCGAGACGGTGAGCGCAGTGCGCGGGTCGAGGGTCAGCCACCCCGGCAGGTGCACCCCCACGCTCTCCAGGAAGCTGCGCGCGTAGTCGCCCCAGGAGATGGCCACCGCGACGTTGGAGACGGCGTACTCCAGCACCAGGTCCCAGCCGATGATCCACGCCATGAGCTCGCCGAGGGTGGCGTAGGCGTAGGTGTAGGCCGAGCCCGAGACGGGGATCATCGAGGCCAGCTCGGCGTAGCAGAGGGCGGTGAAGCCGCAGGCGAGCGCGGTGAGCAGGAAGCTGACGATGAGCGCCGGGCCCGCGCCGGGCTTGCCGTCGGCGACGCTGCCGGCAGCCGCGGTGCCGATGGTGGAGAAGATGCCCGCGCCGATGATGGCCCCGATGCCGAACATCGTCAGGTCGAAGGCCCCCAGCCGGCGCTTGAGCTGGTGGTGGGGGGCCTCGGCGCTCGCGCGGAGCTGCTCCAGCGACTTGGTGCGGAAAAGCCCCTCGAACATGTGCCCCGCCTTCCCCGGAAGGAGCGCGCATCCTAGCAGGGCGGCTGCGGTAGTCTCCCGCGGTTCTCGCCCGACCGGACCGGACGAAGGAGGAGCGCCTGACTCCCGCCGAACGCCCCCCGCTGCTGCAGCGCGCCCGTCGGGCGATGCCCTGGGTCTCGCTGGCCATGGGTGTCGCCAGCGCGGTGCTGATGGACCGCAGCCCGCGGCGCGCGGGGCTCATCGGAGCGGCGGCGCTGGCCGGGTGGGGGCTCCTGGTGGCGCTGGTACTGCTGGACCGGGTGCGCGAGGACGGCCTCTCCGAGCGCCGGAGGCTGGCGGTGAGGGCGGCTCGCTTCCTCTCCGAGGTGGCGAGCGGGTGGGCGGTCCAACTCGCGGTCTTCTTCTCCTTCCCGTTCTATGCGCTCGCCTCGCCGGGCCGGCCGGGGCACTTCCTCTTCCTGGCCGCGGTCGGCGGGGTGGGGGCGCTCACCCTCTGGGACCCGCTCTTCCAGCGCCAGCTCCGCCACCCGCTTCGGGGGCCTGCGCTCCAGTCCGTCGCCTGCTTCTGCGCGCTCAACGTGGTCCTGCCCATCCTCGGGGCGTCGAACCGGGTGGGGCTGTGGGGCGCGGCGCTCTCCACCGCGGTGGCGCTCCCGGCGGCGGCCGCGGTGCTCTCGCCGGCCCCGCGGCTGCGTGCCGCGATCGTCGCCGGGGCGGTCGGCCTCGTCGCCCCGCTCTCCCTGCTTGCGGGCAGCGCGGCGCTGGTCCCCGCGGCGCCGCTGAGGCTGCTTTCCCAGGGGCTGGGGAGCCGCCTCGAGGGCTCGCAGGTCGCCGACCCCACGGCGCAGTGGGTCCAGGCACCCGGGCAGCTGGTGTGCGGCAGCGTGGTCTGGGCGCCGCGCGGCCTGCGCGACGAGCTCTTCCATGTCTGGAGGCGCGACGGCGCCCCGACCGATCGCATCGCGCTCGAGGTCCGGGGCGGCCGGGCGCAGGGGTTCCACACCTGGTCGGTGAAGCGCAGCCTGGGGCCCGGGGATTGGACCTGCACCGTGGAGACCGCGAGCGGCCAGGTCCTGGGCGAGCAGCGCACGCGGCTCCTCGCCGGGCGCGCCAGCGACGCCGGCCCCTCCTGACGCGCGCTATTCCGCGGCGGGCTCGGCGGCTTCGTCCTCCTGTGCCGTCTGCGGTGCCGCCGCGGGCCGCGCCTTGCGGGAAAGCGGGCCCAGCCAGTGGTCCAGCTCCTCCTGCGCCGCGGCGACGGCCTCGGGGGAGGCCGCCCGGTCCTCGAGGCAGCGGTCGAGCACGTGGCCGGCGCGGCGGCGCAGCACCGCCGGCTGGTGCGGACCGAAGCGGCGTGGGTTGGGCAGC
>CAZAIE010000677.1:0-4681 GCA_964485035.1 uncultured Myxococcaceae bacterium
GTGGCGACCACCGGGGCGGGGACGGTAGCGAGGGCTGGGACGGTGACGGAGTCGAGGGGGACGCCCGCGGCGACCACGGGCTGGGCGCTCCAGGCGACCTTGCCAGGGGCCGAGGCCTCGAGCGAGTGCTTCCCCGAGTCGACGGGCATCGCCGTGCCCCACAGCTCGGGCGGGAGCACGACGCCGTCGAAGCGGATCTCCTGGCCGGGCGCCGGGGCGGTGACCAGCACCTTCAGGCGGTTCAGCCGGGGCTGGAGCGCGGCGGCCTTGCCCTTGGCGAACTGCTCGCGGTCCTTCTTGCCGGACTTGCCGAAGAGCGCCGAGGCCTCGGTGTAGGCGATCCACGCGGAGGCGAGCCGGCCCGCCTTCTCCTGGCAGGAGGCGAGGTTCAGCGCGGTGCCGGCGGCCGGGTCGATCTTGAAGCTGGCGGTGAACTTGGAGCAGGCCTCGTCGTACTTCCCGGCCTTCATGAGCGCCTGGCCGTCCTTGAAGAGCGTCTCGGCCAGCAGCGAGTTCTGCAGCCCCTGGGCGCGGGCTGTCGGGGCGACGAGCAGCGCGATGGCGACGAGCAGGGCGGCGCTTCTGGACATGGGATCTCCGTCCCCGCCAGAGGCAGGGCGAACTCGCGGTTGGGTGAGCGAAGTCGGTCGGCTTATACCGGCCGCGGATCGCCCCGAGAATCCGGGAATCCACCTACGCAAGAACGACCATGGCGCCCGCTCTTGCGAGGGGCGCCACGGGGAGCTGCGGTCTGGACCCCCGCTCAGTGCCGGCGGCGGGCGAAGAATCCCAGGGCGAGCAGCGCGCCGAGGAGAGGGCTCGCCGCGCCGGAGGCCGCGCACCCGCCGCAGCCGCTGGACTCCGGCGGCTTCACGGTCGAGCCGGCGTCGGCCTTGCCGGACGTGCC
The DNA here is from genome assembly GCA_964485035.1 of uncultured Myxococcaceae bacterium. GTDB lineage: Bacteria > Myxococcota > Myxococcia > Myxococcales > UBA5297 > CAZAIE01. Next base: position 908 of record CAZAIE010000677.1, read on the forward strand.
GGCGTCCTCGTCGAGCACGAGGCCCCCGGTGTCGGGCCGGTTCGACGCGGCGTCGGGCCCGGCGGGCTTGCCGGCGTCGACGCCGTTGCAGACCGGCGGGTTGTCCACCACGCCGTCGCAGTCGTTGTCCTCGCCGTCGCAGACCTCGGCGCCGGCCTGCGTCTTCTGCAGGCAGGCGATGGCCCCGGCGGCGCAGTGCTTCTGGCCCGCGGCGCAGACGCCCTTCTTGCCGGTGTCGCAGGGTGCGCCCTGCTCCGCCACGTCGTTGTCGATGGTCCCGTCGCAGTCGTCGTCGGTGCCGTTGCAGGTCTCCAGCGCCGGCTGGAAGGTCTGCTCGCACTGGAGCTTGCCGCCCCGGCAGTGGTTGGTCCCGGCGGCGCAGCGGCCCTTCTTGGTGGTGTCGCACGCCCCGCCGCCGCCCGGGTCGTTGTTGTCGGGCGTGCCGTCGCAGTCGTTGTCCAGGCCGTCGCAGACCTCGGCGCCGCTGGCGGCGTTGGGCACGCACTCGAGGACGCCGCTCTTGCAGTGCTGGGTGCCCGCCGCGCAGGCGCCGGGCTTCCCGGTGGAGCAGGCGGCCCCGCCGCCCGGGTCGCCGTTGTCGGTGGTGCCGTTGCAGTCGTCGTCGAGGTTGTTGCAGGTCTCGGTGGTGGCGGTCTTGTTCTGCACGCAGACCAGGTTGGCCGCCTGGCAGTGCCAGGTTCCGGCGGCGCAGATGCCCAGCTTGCCTGCGACGCTGCAGTTGCCGCCGCCGCCCGGGTCGCCGTTGTCGTTGGTGCCGTCGCAGTCGTTGTCCTTGCCGTCGCAGGTCTCGGCGCTCGACTGCGTGGTCTGGACGCACTTGATCGCGCCCCCCTGGCAGTGGTTCACCCCCGCAGCGCAGACGCCCTTGTTCCCGGTGCTGCAGGCCGCGCCGCCACCCGGGTCACCGTTGTCGACGGTGCCGTCGCAGTCGTTGTCCTTGCCGTCGCAGGTCTCGGCGCTGGCCTGGGTGGTCTGGACACAGGTCAAGACGCCGCCCGGGCAGCTGGCCACCCCCGCGGCGCAGACCCCCTTCTTGCCGGTGCTGCAGGCGCCCCCAGGGACGCAGCCCTGGGACGGGCAGGTGGCACCGAAGACCGAGCAGGTCCCCGCGGCGAGCGCGTTGGCGATGGCGCCCTGCCCCGCGGAGCTGGTGAGGAACGCGCACTCGTGCTGGTTGCCGGTGCTGACGTGGGCGGTGGTGCAGTCGTCGAAGAGGACGTAGGAGACGACCGCGGGCATCTTCGTCCGCAAGAGCACGTCCCAGGTGTCGTAGGTGGCGCTGGTCTTGTTCGAGCGGGTCCCGGGGTCGTAGGCGTAGGGGGAGTTGGTATCGCGCTGGGACCAGAGGATCGCGTCGGCCAGCGCCTTCCCCGTGGTCGAGGTCGAGAAGTAGATGTTCTCCGCGCCGTGGCCGCCGCCGGCGTTGGAGGCGATGGCCACGAAGTAGTGCGCGTTCGCGAGGTTGGCGGCGTCCACTGCCGCACTGGTGGCCGTTCCCAGCGAGGTCGGGGCGGTGTCCGTCTGGTGCCCCGCCGACTGGATCTTCGCGGCCATGGCGCTGGCCACCGCGGTCGCGTGCGTGGCGCGGGTGCCGCCGCAGGAGACCGGGTTGGCCGAGCTGGTCGGGGCGATGAAGACCTTCTTCTGCGCAAAGGAGGGGAGTGGCGCGGCGAGGAGCGCCGCGAGGGCCGGCAGGAGGAGGCGCTTCATCGCAGCACCTCCACGTCGGCGACGAAGACCGAGTTGGTGGCGGCCTCTCCGAACGCGATGCGCTCGGCCTTCTGCGCGCAGTGCACGCGGTAGGGGACCGTCCCGGGGACGTCGGCGAGGCGCACCTCGTTCGAGCCGTCGGCACGGGAGGCGTGCAGCTCGGCGCCGGTGAAGGCGAGGCCATCGCCCTCCAGCTTCTCGGTGACGAGCAGGCCGGAAGGGAGCACGCAGCCGCGGTCCAGCCCCTCGAGGAAGGTCCGCCGGCCGCTGGGGAGGTCCACGGCCCAGAGCCCGGGGTCCTGGCGCAGCTCGCGCACCAGCAGGGTCGCGCCGTCCGGCGAGAGGGAGAGGTCGAAGAACTGCCGGCCCTCGAAGAGCGGCCGCGGCTCGGTGCCGTCCTGGCTCGCGGCGAAGACCCCCAGGTCGCCAGCGAAGAGCAGCTCGCCGGTGCGCGCGGAGTGGGCGGTGACCCGGGCGCCCGGGAGCGCGGCCGAGACCGGCTCGACGCGTCCGGCGGACCGGAGCACGGGGCCGTCGAGGTAGAGGAGCTCGCCCTCCTCGGTGAACCGCGGCAGCGGCAGCGGCGCGCTCGGCGCGGTCTGGTGCACGAGCTCGGGGGAGCCTCCGGTGCGGCGCACGAGCATCAGCCGCGAGGCGCCGTCGGTCTCCCGGGTGAAGTAGGCGATGCTGCTGCCGTCGGGCGACCAGGCGAAGCGGAACCCCGCTCCCGGCTCGTCGGTGAGGACGCGGATGGACCCGCCGTCGAGCTGCGCCACGCGGATGCCGCGCAGCTGCGGTCCGGTGAACGCGACCCACTTGCCGTCGGGCGAGAGCTGGGGCTCGAGCGCGTCTCCGCTGGTGACCTTGTGGACGTTCGTGAGCCTCGCCTTGAAGGTGCGGCTCAGCGGGTTGGTCTGGGTGGCCAACTCGTCGGGCGTGCGGGCGCAGGCGGCCAGGAGCAGCAGGAACAGCAGGGATCGACGCATGGAGCTCTCCGCGAAAAAAAGCGCGGCCATTCTACCCGCGCTCGCCGGGGAGGTCCGAAAAAGCCGCTCGCGTCGTTTGGGTCTGGGGACGTCTGTTCCTGGCCAGCCCTATGGCGTTGCTCGGCTTTTCCTGGCTTGACCCGCGAGCAGCCGCTCGATCGCCGCGAGGCTCTTTGCAGGAGCTGCCCCCAGCCTCCTCGACTCGGCCACCAGCACCGTCGAGAGGGCGAGGTAGAGCGCGCGGTCCTGGCTCGCCCGCAGGGCCCCGAGATGCGACTGGACGACGGCCACGTCCCCCCGGGCGATCGGCCCGGTCAGCCCCTTCGGGAGCCCGAGCTCGAGGCCGTCGAGCGCCGAGCGCATCAGGGGCAGCAGCGCCCTGAGCGCCACGTGAGGCGGGACTCCGGCGGCAGAGAGCAGCGCGGAGGCCCGCGAGGCGAGCGCCAGAAGGCCGTTCGAGGCGAGCACGGCCGCGGCGTGGTACGCGGCGCGATCGGCGTGGTGCAGCAGGAACGGCTCCAGCCCCGCGTCACGGGCGACCGCCAAGAGCAGCTTCCGGGCCTTCGGGCTGGCCGACTCGACGGCGGCGTAGGCCTGGAGCGGCGTCCGCGACGAGGGCACGGCCTGCAAGGGGTGCAGCGAGCCGGTGGCGAACCGCCGGGGAAGCGCGGCGAACACCTCGAGGCCCAGTGCCCCAGCGCAGTGGGCGATCACGGGCCGGCCGGTGAGCGACGCAGAGACGCGAAGCGCGGTCTCGGCCACGGCGCCGTCTGGGACGCAGAGCAGGACGAGGTCCGCGGGCTGGTGCGGGTGGCTCTGCCCCGCGACCAGCCGGACGTGGTGGCGGCGTCGGAGCGCCCGCGCCAGTGCTCCTCCGACCCGGCCGCGGCCGACGAGGGTGATGTGCAGCTTGGGCATGGGCGGCAGTCTACTCGCGGGCCGCTCCCGGGCGATCTGCAGTAGCCTGACCGCCCTCACCGAGCCCCGAGACGACATGCCTCGACTCCCCGGGAAGACTGCAGAAGCGGCGCTCAGGCGACGGGCGCTCGGCTACCCC
>CAZAIE010000678.1:0-1762 GCA_964485035.1 uncultured Myxococcaceae bacterium
CGTGCCGCTGCCGCGTTCCGGGAGTTGACCGACAGCGTCACCAACGCGGTCGCCGGCTACAGGCTCGCGGGCGCCATGTACGGCGCGCAGCAGTCCATCACCCGCGACCCGGCCACCGGAAACCCGTACGCGTGAGGACCAACATGCACACCGACCCTTCCCCCGCCCGCGGCCTGGCTCTGCTCCTGGGCCTGCTCTGCGGCGCCGCAGGACTCGTCGCGACCATCGCCGGGAGCTACCTGGCAGGCGTGACGCTGTTCCTGCTCCCGGCGCTCGCCTGGGCTTCGTTCAACCTGGGGCGCGCGTGGGAGCGCCTCGAGCTGCAACGCGCGGCAGCAGCCCGCCGCACCCCGCAGATCGTCACCAAGAACGCCGCGGCCAGGCTAGGCGCGCGGCTGGATGCGTGAGGCACACCATGGGAAAGAAGAAGCGGACCGACTGGCAGAACGCATGGCAGGACGCCGCCGTTTCCGTGACGGCGCTCGCCTTCGATACGTCGGCAGGACCGGCGCGGGGAGCGTTCGAACGGGCGAAGGCGGACGCCGAGGTGCGACGCGCCCAGACGTCCCAGGGCGCGGGCGTGGCGCGGATGATGGGCAAGTTCGCCGCGCTCTTCGCGGGTCACGCCGTGGCCCTCCGCGTGCTCGAGGCGCGCCACGGTGCACCGGCCGGGCTCGCCGAGACGTTCAAGGACGGCATCCCGCTCCTGGCGCTGCGGATCTTCGACGCGACCCGGGACAGCGTGCACACCCTCGCCAAGGTGCTGCACACCGGGCGCGACCTCACGGCCGAGGACGTGGCCGCGCTGGTGGGCAGCAACCCCGACGTGGCGCGCGCGCGGGAGATGGTTCGCGCGGAGCTCGTCGCGGTGGCGATGGCCGAGGGCGCTCGCGAGGTGGCCTAACCCGGGGTCCTTGCCGGCCAGGCGCTCGAGGTGAGGGCGCTGGGGCTCGCCGCACGCGGGGTGGATCTGGTGATTGCGGAGCGGGCGGCTACAGGTCGTCCACGTTCCAGTCCACGGCGATGCCGTCCGTGAACGTGACCACGACTTCCGCGTTCGGGTGCCGCGTCTCGCAGTACGGGACGTGGCACTTGTACTTGGTCGTTCGCCCGCGCTGGCGCCCCGTCTTGCAGCTCAGCAGTGTGGCGATCACCGACTGCTCGGACTGGCCCATGTGCGGCCGCATCTTCTGTTGGATGATCCCCAGGCGCTGGTTCTTGGGGATGCGGCACGACTCGTCGTGGTCCGGATCGCGCTCCGCGTGCTTCGAATGCGAGCAGCCCGCCAGAGCGAGCGCGCCCAGCACCGCGACAACCACCAGTCTTCCCATGGTCCACCTCCCGTCCGCATGATGGAGGTGGCAGCGCGGATGCCGCAAGGTCCGCCCTGATGGGTGGCCGGGATTCCCCGGGTTGCGCTGCTTCTCTGGTTTGTATACAACCAGAGGCATGAGCCCCAAGGAATCGACGGAGAACCCGATCCCAGTCCGGTTGACCAAGGACGTGATCGCGCGGCTGGACCACCTCGCCGACGCTGCGGAGGCGCTGCCCGAGTTCGCGGTGTCTCGTGTGTCGCGTTCCGCCGTTCTGCGCTTGGCTGTTCTCCGGGGACTCGAGGTTCTGGAAGCAGAAGTGAAGGCCAAGAAGAAGTGACCCCACCATCCGCCCGGGACGGCGCGCCCTGGCGGAAAAGCGGACGGCGCCGGTGCGCTAACACCGACGCCGCCCTTGGACGCGCCCTTGATCACGCAAGGAGCATCCC
>CAZAIE010000678.1:1772-4669 GCA_964485035.1 uncultured Myxococcaceae bacterium
GCCGCACGTCCCCCGTCAACGCCCCGCAGACCGCCATCACCATCACCGGCCTGGTTCCCGCGTCCGCCATGCGGCGAATCCCCGAGGACCACCCCGCGTTCGCGGCCCTCCAGGTCGAGCGCGCGGACACCGCCGCAAACTGGGATGTGGTCGCGCAGTACGCCAAGTGGGTGGCGCAGCTGGCGGACAAGGTCGCGGCGGGGCTGAACGCCACCGGCTCGCTGGACGACGAGAGCGCCATCCACGCGATCCACCTGCTCGAGGCCGCGGCGGACTACCTCCCGGCCCTGCGCGGGATGGGAGGCGACTCCTACGCCGTCCAGCCCGTGGACGCCGCCGCTGCCTTCGCCCTCCGCACGCTCCCCCGGGACTGACAATGGCCACCGCGAACGTGACGGCGCCCGCTACGGTGGGCGCGGCGGGTGGGATCTACGCGGGCTCTGCGCTCGCTGGCCAGGTCGTGGCCCAGCGACGTGCGGACCTTCTCGCCGAAGCGCTGGACGACCTGCGCGCGGCCATCGTTGCCCGGGACACCTGGGGCGTGTGGGAGAAGGCCGGGAGCGTCTGCTACCTCCAGGGCCTCGCCGCGGCCGACACCACCGAAGGCGCGCCGATGGGCCGCGAGGTGGCGCACGAGCTCGCGCGGGCGCTGGCGCTGCTGCTGCGGAGGCAGCCATGAGGCGGGCGCTCTGGGTGGCGCTGGCCGCGTTCGCGGTGTCAGGCTGCGGCGGTACGTTGTTGTGCGAAGGCACGGCCGGCCAGCCGGGCGAGTCCTCCAGCTCGCCAGCCTTCGCAGCTCCCGGGCGGCTCACGTCGCCCGGGGGCACCTTCTCTGGGGGTGCGCCTGGAGGCGCTGCGATGGACTCCAAGACCACACAGGGCTGGAATCGCTTCTACCTGCGAATCCTGGACGGACGCGCGGAGTTGCCTCCCGCCGAGGAGTGGAAACTCGACGTCCTGACAGAGTTCATGGCGAAGCCGCCTCCGCCAGGCGCGGACCCAGACGAGGCGTTCGACCTTGCGCTGAAGAAGGCCCGCACAACCAGGGCGTACAACCGCAAGCGCGCGAGGGTGGCGCGCGCGTGGGGATTCGCTCAGGCCGGCGAGGTCACCGGGGAGCCGGAGTTGGTCGGCCGCCGCTCACAGCACAGGTTGGCGCAGGTTGACCGAGCCATCGAACGAGCGGGAGGGGACCGGAGGAAGGCCGCCCGAGCCTTGCTCGGCCGCAAGAGAGGAAGGCCGAGCGCGCAGAAACTGAGCGGCGAGGATCTGCGCGAGGGAACGCTTCAGGCCGCGCGCCAGATGCTGCTAGACGACTTTGGAATCGAGTGGGGGCCGGCGGTCCAGGAAGCCGTAATGAGGTGGGCCCAAGGACATGGCTACCACCACGTCCTGTTGCTCGCCCCCGCAGCCAAAGAGGCACGCTCTGCCGTCCTGCGCCTGATCTACGAGGCCTCGAAACACTGCCCTGCCCCCGAAGCGGAAGAGTTGGTCGCTGCGTCCCGGGCCTTTCTCGACTCTGCGGGGAGCATCACCAGCCGACTGCAGCGCCCGTCGCAATCCATCCTGCGGGTGGCCCAGCGCCTGCTCTCTGGCTCGGATCTGCCCGAGCCGTTCGAGGCGTGGGCGGACGTCATCAGCAGGCGCCATGTTGCCGCGGTCGTGGTGCTACTCGGACACCCGGCGCCGGCAGGACCGATGACGCCGGCCGCAGCGCTCAAGTCCGTGTCGGCATTGGTCTTTCGGCACGCTGAATTTCAGGGAGGCAGCCGCCGCAGGTAGTGCCTCCCTCAAATCCTGACCAACCCTCGCTCCTGCAGGTGGAGGAGGTTGATCATGGATTCAGATCCACGACTGCAGCCCCACGCGCTGCGCGCTCTGGCGGTCGCCGCTGAGTGCGCTCCCAGCACCGTGCGCCGGTTCTGGCTGGGGCTCCCAATCCGCTGGCTGTCGCGCCGTCGCATTGAGCGCGCCATCGCCGCCGGTCGTCGAGAGAACCAACTCGAAGAGCTCGCCCGAGGCCAGGAGTCCGAGCAATGACCACCACCCCCAACCGCCTCGAGCGCGTGCTGGCCCTGTCGCGCGACCTGGCTGCGGCTCACCGATTGGGCGCCGCGGAACTCTGCGCGTCCGTCGCCCGCGGTCGCTTCCCGGACTTGGAGCCCGCCGTCCTGCGCTCCCTCGCGCGCGGCCTGCTCGAGGACCAAGAGCACGAGCTCGCCGCCGTTGCCGAGCGACTGGCCGCGCTGTGGGAGCCCCGCCGATGACCGGCCTGTCCTTCTCCGTTGCGCCGATGGTTCTAAACCCGCGGCCGCGCCCCGAGCGTGAGCAGCAGATCCGCACCCACGTCGCCGGGGCCCTCTTCCGACGCTGGCCTGGCTTCCTGCCTGGCGACCCCTCCGGACTCCGCGCCGCTGTCGGTAACGGGCCCCTGACCGTCTCCCTGACCCGCGTCGCGCCGCAGGGTGTGAGCCCCGGCACCCTCCGGGACGTGCTCGAGCCGGTGCGCGCCGAGTTGACGGCGTGGCTGGGCACCCCCTCCCGCCTCCGCTGGCGCCTCCTGCAGACGACGGGCGCCGAGGCGGTCCTGGTGGCGATCGAGCAGGTGGCACCATGACCAGCCGCCTCGAGGAAGTCACCAGCCGCACCGTGGGCCAGGTCGCGCCGCTGTTCGGCCTGCCGGTGAATCGCAACACGATGCAGTGCCCGGCCTGTGGCGCAGTCCACCGCGGCCGCTCCGACAAGCGCGGCGCCGCTGGCCTCACCCGTGACGGGATGGGCTGGCACTGCCACCCCTGCGGCGCATCCGGCGATGCCGCGACGCTGGCCGCTCTGGTGACGCTGGGGCGCGCGCCCCACGGCTCCGAGGACTGGGGTCGGGTGCTCGACGCCTGCGC
>CAZAIE010000679.1:0-4667 GCA_964485035.1 uncultured Myxococcaceae bacterium
CGTTGAGCCGGACCACGAGCGGCTCAAGGCCCTCCGTGGTCCGGCTCAACGCCAGCAACCCGGCGCTGGGACACCTCGACCCGCCGCACCCGCCCTCGGACACCACGCCGCGGCTCGAGGTCTCGTTCGGCGTCGACGCAGACCGCTGGCTCTGCGCCACGGTCTTGGACCTGAAGACGCGCAGGATCTTGATGAAGGAGGAGCCGGTCGTCCGGCTGCTCTGAACGGGGGACTTCATGGAGAACGCCGAGTGGTGGGTCGTCGCAGCGATGGTCGTCATCGTGATGATCGGGCTGGTCCGCAAGGGCGGCCTCAAGTGGCGCGCGAAGCCAGAGACCGTGGAGCAGGCCTTCCGTGGGGCGGCCTCCAGGCTCGGGCTCGAGTACGAGCTCGTCTCGGGCGAGCGGCAGCTCTCGGGAGAGCTGGACGGGTTCCACGTCCTCGTCGAGACCTTCAAGAACACCGTCAGGGTGGAGCGCGAGGACGAACAGCCCTACACGCGCATCGTGCTCAATGGGCGCGGCCGCGTGCCGCCCGAGCTGACGATCTCCGGCGAGTCGGGCTGGTCGGCGGCCAAGAAGCTGGTGGGCAAGCAGGACGTCCAGCTCGGCGACCCGGCCTTCGACGACGCGGTGCTGGTGGACGGCCCGGAGGACGTGGCCCTCGCCTCGCTGCGCCAGGAGGCCCGTCCGCTGGTGGCTGCGCTGGTGCGCGAGGGCGGCTCGGTCCGCGAGGGCGACCTTCACCTGAAATGGCCGGACATCGTCGACGACGTGGAGGTCCTCGAGCGAGGGATCCGTTCGATGGTCGAGACGGCCAAGGCGATGACCGCGACGTCTGTCCCCGACGCGCTGGCCGTCGCGGCGGCGACGGAGGCCGATGCTCCACGGCGTGAGCGCTGCCTCAGGGCGCTGGTCGCGCACCACGCCGCCGCTCCACAGACCCCCAAGGCGCTCGAGACCGCGCTCGCAGATTCCTCCCCCGGGGTCCGGCTCGTGGCCGCGGCGAACCTCGCCCCCGACGCGCGCGTGCGCGGAACGCTCGAGGCGCTGCTCCAGGACTCCACCCTGCCCTCCCCGCTGCGCGCAGAGGCACTCTCCCACCTCGGCGACGGGTTCCCCCCTGCGGAGACCGCCGCTGCGGTCGCCACGGCGCTGCAGGATCCGGCTCCAGAGGTCCAGCGCGCCGCCGTCCGAGTCGCGTGCCGCAGTGCGATCGCCTCGGTCCTGCCGCAGCTCCTCGCCAAGGTCACCGGCGCGGACCGGGAGCTGGCGCTCGAGCTCGCCCGCGGGCTCCCTGCCTTCGACACCGGCGTCGAGGACGCGCTGGTGGGACTGCTCGCCCACGACGACGTCCAGGTCCAGGCCGCGGCGGCCCAGAGCCTGGAGAAGGCAGGCAGCATCCGCGCCGTCGAGCCGCTGCTCGCGCGGTCGCAGGGCCTGACCACCGACGCGGCGCTGAAGGAGGCCGCGCGCTCCGCCATCCGGGCCATCCAGGGCCGCGCCGCGGGGGCCGGCGTCGGCCAGCTCTCGGTGGTGGAGACCGCCGCCGCAGAGGGCGCGCTCAGCCTCGTTCCGCCCGCGGTCGCGCAGCGGGAGTAGGTCGCCGGCCGTCGCCACACCCCGGACGCACGAAGGCCGGGGCGCGAGGGCGCCCCGGCCTTCTGGCATCAGTGCTCGGCGAGACTCAGCGGCAGGCGCCGTTCACGCACGCCTGGCCGGCGGCGCAGTCGGCGTCGGTGCGGCACAGGACCTGGGCGACGCAGGCGTTCGCCTGGCAGACCTGGCCCGCGGCGCAGTCGGCGTCGGAGGCGCAGCCCGAGGTGCAGGCCGCGTTCACGCAGACCTGGCCCGCGGGGCAGTCGGCGTTGACGCTGCAGGCTCCGGAGACGACGCACACGCCCGCCTGGCAGACCTTGCCAGCGCCGCAGTCCGCGTCCGTGGAGCAACCGGCGACACAGACCCCTGCAGAGCAGATGAGCCCGGCCGCGCACGGAGCGGAGGGGCCGCACCCGGAGAGGCAGACGCCCCCGGCGCAGACCATGCCCGCGGCGCACTGGGTGTCGGCGGTGCACCCGGCCTGGCACGTCCCGGCGACGCAGAGCTCGCCAGCGGCGCAGACCACGCCGCCGCAGGTCGCGTTGCACGCGCCGTTCTGGCACACCTGACCCGCGGCGCAGTCGGCGTTCGTCGCGCAGCTGGTGGTGCAGCCGGCGCTGTTCGCGCAGTCGGCGTCGGCGCAGTCCACGAGGCCGTCGGCGTCGTCGTCGCTGCCGTTCCCGCAGATCTCGACACCCCCAGCGACGCAGAGGCCGCTGCGGCAGGCCTGACCCGCGGGGCAGTCGGAGTCGGTCACGCAGGCGGGCGCACCACAGGCGCCGGCGACGCACGCCTCGCCAGGCAGGCACGAGCCGCAGGTCCCGCCACAGCCGTCGTCGCCGCAGGTCTTGCCGGTGCAGGCGGGGACGCAGGCTGCTGCGCAGACGCCGTTCACACAGACCTGACCCGCGGCGCACTCGAGGTCGGTGCGGCAGGAGACGACGCAGGCGCCGGCCTGGCACACCTCGCCCGCCGCGCAGTCGGCGTTGGTGCTGCAGCCGAAGGCGACGCAGGCGCCGGCCTGGCACACCTGGCCCGCCGCGCAGGTGCCGCAGGAGCCACCGCAGCCGTCGTCACCGCAGCTCTTCCCGGTGCAAGCGGGGACGCACGACGCGGAGCACAGACCGTTCACGCACGCCTGGCCTGCGGCGCAGTCGGAATCCACACGGCAGGCGACCACGCAGACGCCGTTCACGCACGCCTGGCCCGCGGGGCAGGTCACGCCGGCGCAGCTGGAGACGCAGCCGGCGGCGTTCATGCAGTCGGCGTCGGCGCAGTCGACCAGGCCGTCCGAGTCGTCGTCGATGCCGTTGCCGCAGAACTCGACGCCCCGGGCGACGCACAGCCCGCTCACGCAGGCCTGGCCCGCGGCGCAGTCGGAATCCTTCACGCACGAGGGCGCACCGCAGGCACCGGCCACGCACGTCTCGCCGGGGAGGCACGAGCCGCAGCTGCCGCCACAGCCGTCGTCGCCACAGCTCTTCCCGGTGCAAGCGGGGTTGCAGTGCGCGGTCTCGCAGAGGCCGTTCACGCACGCCTGGCCGCTGGCGCAGTCGGCGTTGGTGCGGCAGGCGGCCACGCAGCGGTTGGACTGGCAGACCTGGCCGACAGGGCAAACCACACCGCCGCAGGTCACCACGCAGCCGGAGGCGTTGGCGCAGTCGGCGTCCGCACAGTCGACGAGGCCGTCGGCGTCGTCGTCACTGCCGTTCCCGCAGATCTCGGAGGCGACGCCGCACACGCCGCTGCGGCACACCTGGCCAAAGGGGCAGTCCACGTTGGTGGAGCAGGAGGTCGCGGGCTTGCAGGCTCCGTTGACGCAGCGGTTGCCTGCCGCGCAGTCGGAGTCCTTGGCGCAGCGGGTGGCGACGCAGGCGCAGCTCTGGCAGGTCTGGCCGGTGGCGCAGTCGGCGTTCGAGGCGCAGCCGCAGGTCGCGACGCAGGCGCCGTTCACGCAGGCCTTGCCGGCCGGGCACTGGGCGTCGGCGCTGCAGGCAGAGGTGCAGGCTCCTGCCTCGCACCGCTCGCCGGCGGCGCAGGCAGAGCCGCAGGCGCCGCAGTTGGCCACGCTCGCGAGCACGTCCACGCAGGCGCCGTTGCAGGCACGCTGGCCGCTGGCGCACTGGTGGGCGCCGGCCTGGAAGCGGGTAAACCCGCTCACCTCGAAGCTGACCGTGGAGGCCGCGGCGTCGACGGTGAGCTTGCCGGACTCGAGGGTCTTTCGCGTGCCGTCGTCCTCGAGGACCTCGACGTAGAGGTCGCTGGCGCGCTGGGCGCTCCCGAGCTTGAACGGCAGGGTGAGCTTCGCAGGCTTGGAGAAGGTGGTCCCGGAGGGGCCGAACTCGGCGACCGGGCCCACGCCCTCGCCCGCCTTGCTGACGATGGCGGTGCGGTCGAGGCCCACGGTGATCTTGGTGTCGGCGGCCAGCGCGCCCGCGGGCACGTCCAGCTTGGTACCGGCCAGATCGGCGCTCTCGGTGGAGGTCACGGCCACGGTCCCGCCCTCAGAGGCCTTCACTTCGGCGGACTTCACGAAGACGGAGCTGACCTGGGGGTTGGTACAGCCAGCCAGGACGAGGGCCATCACGGCCACGAGACGACAGGTGAGCTTCATGGGCTTCCTTTCGGGTTGAGCTGAGGTTGGCTGTGAATGGCGCGCCGCACGCCAACCTTCATCCGGCCCTGCTGGTTTCGTCACTTCTTGGTCTGGTGGACGTGGACTGGGTCGACTGGGTGGACCGGGTGTACTTGGGCTACTTCGATGGATTCAGGGCCAGTTCGGCCTCGGCCCGGTGCCGTCCCTTGGGGTAGCGCTCGAGGTAGCGCTGCAGCGATTCGCGGGCAGCGGCGCCTCGGCCCAGCCTGGCTTCACAGAAGGCGGCGAAGTACGCCGCGTCGTCGGCCTGGGGCGCTGCCGGCGATTCCTGCGCGAGCCGCTGGTACTCGACCAGCGCCCGCGCGCAGTCGCCGCGGTCGCGCAGCAGGTTCGCGTAGAGCAGGAGCAGCTGGGGCCGGCGCTCGCTCTGCGGATGCGCCGCGAGGAAGGACTCCGCCTCCGCGCCGGCGCGG
>CAZAIE010000680.1:0-4659 GCA_964485035.1 uncultured Myxococcaceae bacterium
CTATGCAGCTTCGAAGGAGGCGCTGTCCTTCAGGTGCGTGGTCGGAGGCCAGCTCAGAGAGTTTCTGTTCGAATTGCGAGCTGTGTCGGCAGAGGCGCTGTTCTATCGCCTGGGGGAGGCGACGTGGTTGGTATACGGGTGTGAGCCGAGCGCAACAAGCGTTGCCTGCCGGAGTCGCCGCGAACCGTACACTGTCCGACTCATACCAGCGGGAAGTGAGAGGGGCTTGCTACAGAGCCTGCTCGCCAAGGTGAAGGAGATTCCCGACACCGAGAGCACCCCGGTCTTCTTCCTGGGACCGCCGGCGACGCGGCGCAGGCAGACCACTGAGGTGTACTACAGCGACCGTGATGGGATGGAGTATGTCCCCGAACTCGCGAGGGCTTTCCCAGAGGTAATAGGGCAAGCCAAGCCGGGTCTGTGGGAGGGCGGCGGGCTCTGGGAAAACGTGGCCATCGTCGTAGGGGCGGAGCCGGGGCGATAGCCCTGCTTGCTCGAGAATCGATGCCGCTCCTGGGGGGCCGGGCGACGGGAGAGCGACGGGAAGGGCATCTGTGGATGGGCAGGATGCATGCATGGAGGAGCGAAACATGAGGCCAACCTACCTAGTGGTCGTCGCGCTGCTGGTTCTTGGCGTGAGCGCCAGGGCGTATTCGGCTGAGCTTCTGCCGATTCACTCGTTGGAGGAGGGGAAGCCAACGAAAGCGAAGATCGAGAAGTTGCTCAATGGAAGCGTCGCGATTGGCCGCTACCTATTTCAGGACGGTGCCGTACGACGAACCGGAGTGAGGAGGACGGGAAGCGCATCTGTGGATGGGCAGGAAGCATGGAGGAGCGAAACATGAAACCAACCTACCTGATGGTCGTCGCCCTGCTGGTTCTTGGTGCGAGCGCCAGGGCCGATCCCTCGATTCTCCCGCTTGAGCCCTCGAGGCGTCTTCGAGCCGAAGGGGAGGCGTGGCTCCCGACTTACTCACTCAAGGATGGGAAGCCGACGAACGAGAGAATCCTGAGCTTTCTCAAGGGAGGGGTGGCCTGGCGGGACTTCTCCGAAATCCAACTGACAAGTGACGGGAAGGCAAAGCCTATTGGTGGCGGGTATTCGGACCATGGCTCGCTGCTGTGTGTTTGCCAGCCGCCGAATTCATTCGTAGTGGCCAAGTCACGGATTGAGTTCGCCTGCCAGTATCACTGCACGGCGCACCAGTCTGGGAATGTGGATCCGAACTTGTATCCCCCGAAGGAGATTTCAAACAGTTGGACTCGTTTCTCGCTTCGTCCGATGTTTGTTTCCGACGAGGCGATGATGTACCAGGATCAGGATAAGAACCGCTGGCTCGTAACGGACTGCTCCCCTGTCAGTGATGAGCCCGGGATTCGACGCCGATGCCAGTTTCACTCGCTGGGAAACCCCGACTACCTGTTTCTGATTGAGTTGATCCAGGCTGCTGAGTCCCCGTCGCTTCTCGAGGCGGCTCGCAATCGCTTGCAGCAGACGCCGGCGGGTAATGTTCGCGCCTCGGGGATTCTGGTGCACGGCAATGTGGCTCGCAGACCCCGAACGGGGTCGCAGGTGTTCTATGTGGTTAACAAGGGTGCTTCCGAGGAGAAGGTCTGCAAGGCAGCCAAGGAGGTGGCGGTACTCTTGGCGCCTGTCGTCGGAGAGGTCGAGGTCGAAAAGTGGCCTGGCGAGTGGGACTCGGACGTCGTTGTTGTGGTGGGGGCCGCGAAGCGCACTTCCAGCTCGCCCAGGTAGTCGTGTCGGGTTGTCGAGTTGCGCACAAGCAGGGACCAGGAGGCTCGAGGAACAGCGCCATGTCGAAGCCATTGTTGCTGGAGCGGATGGTGTTGTGGGAGATGGCCTCTCGCTTCACTGCTTGGGGATATCAGTTGCAGTGGACCGATCTCGGGCCCACCTTTCCGCGGTGGTGGGTTGATGAGGGGGTGGCGAGAAAGTTCAAATTCCACCTTGCGATGGCGGACACGTATCGCAAACGCACCAGAGAACTAACCAACTGCTGCATGTTCACGCAGTCGGTAATTGTCGGCGCTGCAATGAGGCTGGGTGGGCCTGATTCCTGGGACTCGGAGCATGTGAGCTATGCTTCGAATGACGTTGCCCATATGCCAATGCAGACCGAGTCTGCGGCGGACTGTCGACCGCTCGCTCCGTATTTGGAAGCATTCCTGAAGGACAAGCCGGGGATAAATGTTGCTACGCTGGCCGACCCTGACGACTGCCCGCGCCCGGATGACTGGTGTATTTGCCAAGGGTTTTCAGAAACCGGTGGGCACTCGTTCTTTGTGATGGATGTTGACTCGGAAGGTCACTGTCTCACGCTCGAGGCGAACTGCTTTGTCAAGTATCCAAACGATGGCTTCGTGGGGCATCGCGGCACTCGCAAAGGCGAAAACGGGCCAAGTTCGTGGGCGACCCGAATTCGGGCGGAGTATCCGACGGAATGGCGGCAAGAGCTAAGCAATGTCCCGAAATGGGACGCGCTCAAAAAGGCATACAACCGTCTCCGCTTCGCGCGTCTCAATCTTGCGCGCGGAAGCATCACCATGCCGCTCGGTGGCGACTCGGGTCCGGCGCGTCACTACTTCCTCTTGGAGTCGCAGGCGGCGCGCGGCGGCTGCTTCCCCCTGGGCAAGTACCGGAACGTGCATACAGGCGTCCATCTGGCCCCTCCGCAGCCAGCGCCGGCAACCGAAGCGCCGGCGCCACCTCGAAGCTTCATCGACAGGGCCTTGGGGGTCATCCCCAAGAAGAAGCAGGTGACGCAGGGCCTTGCGTCGGTCCGCGTGCTGGCCATGGCTCCGGGCGAGATCGTCGCGGTGCGGATGCCCAAGTACGCGGACGCCTCCACGGCTCCGAAGTCCTCTGGGACTACCGGCGGGAAGGCAGACCCGACGCCGAACGAGCTGTGCAATGCGCTGACTGGCAGCGACAACGGCTTCGTGCTGCTCCGCCACACGGTTGGGAAGAAGACCCCCGAAGGCGAGAAGCCGAGGCCCGAGGAGGCGAAGGTCTTCTACAGCCTCTACCTGCACCTGCGCGCTCCGGCTTTCACGCCCGGGAAGGCGGCTGATGGGACTGAGGCGGACATCCCCTGGCTGAAGCGCTTGTACCAGCGCTACGGGTCGGTGACGGTGCTCCCGGAGGACCCCAACGATCCTCGGTATCGGCAGCGTCGGTGGTTGGCGAAGGCGGATGCGAAGCCGAAGGAGGTGAAGGTCGAGGACGGCGGGAAGTACGAGGTGTTCAAGGACGACCTCAGCGGGGTGGAGACGCTGGACCTCACGGCCGATCCGAAGCCGAAGGTGGTGCTCCGGCCTCCCGAGAGGGACCTCGACGAGCTGTTCACGCGCTTGGAGAAGGACGAGGTGGTCACCTTCAAGGAGCCATTCCTCAGCGTGGGGAAGGGCGAGGCCATCGGGATCATCGACGGGGAGAACGCCCTCGGGAAGGCGTTCGTCCACTGGGAGGTGCTCACCCCTAAGGAAGGCTCGATGAAGGAACTCATCAAGTTCCTGAACGAGTGCATCAAAGAGGAAAAGGACCGGCTTCCGAGCGATTTCTTCGCGGAGATCTCCGAGAGCACGGAGAACAACTGGTTCGAGGCGGACGAGCTGAAGTCCATCGTGAAACACCTGCCGGACTGCGACGGCGACCGGAGGAAGTTGCTCGAGGACTACAACCCCGGGCTGCTGGCTCGGGCCCTCAAGGTCGAGGACGGGAGCGCTCGTAGCCTGCCGTACCAGCTCGCCTTCGACACGCACGACAAGGCTCCTTCCGGGTTCATCGCGACTGTGCTGCGCATCTGGAATGGCAAGGGCGAATACGCGGGACTGGTCCCGGTAGGGTCCAAGCACTCCGTGAAGGTGGTCAGCCGCGGTGGCTCCTTCAAGCACGTGCAGACGGTTGAGTACACCGCCGCCGAGGCGGGCAAGCCCGTCGACCTGCCGATCACCGTTCCGGGGGGCACGGAGAGCCTGGAACTCACGACCACGACCGGGGTCTACCTCGACGAGACGACTCCCGAGCCTGCCTCGGTGAAGCAGCAGCTGGATTTCCTGAAGCGGCTGGCAAAGGCGCGGTTGCGCAACGCCGTGGTCACGCACCTGAACGAGTGGACGAAGGAGGGGCTGAAGAAGTCGCTCAAGGCGCGGGTGGAGAAGGAGAACTGGATTCCGCAGGAGCTGGTCTCGACGAAGCCGGAGCTCGCAGAGATGCCTTCGGACGAGATGCTGGACACCTTCGTGAACGCGGTCGCCTGGTGGGGTGAGAATGGGCCGGCGGGCAAGGAGCACGAACTCTTCGGAACGGGAGATGGGCAACTCGACCCGCAGGCGAAGACCGAGTGCGTCCACCCGGTGACCTTCACGTGGTTCCTGCAGATCCTCGAGGGCGCCAAGCTGGTCGAGTTCCGGCCCGCTCCCCCGTGGCAGGCGGACGATGCGAAGAAGGTCGCCTATCTCGGCTGGGAGGGACCGTCGAAGCGCCGGGTCGGACACTCCCTGCGTGGCCTGTTGGTCGAGAAGAGCGAGCCGGGGATGGGCCAGGCGGCGCTGCGGCTGGTGATGGAGCCCTCGGGAGAGAAGGCGCGGACGCTGCCGAGGGCCTCTTTCGAGAAGGGGACCTACGTCGGTGAAATG
>CAZAIE010000681.1:0-4654 GCA_964485035.1 uncultured Myxococcaceae bacterium
CCTCAAGATCGTCGAACTGGCTCAGCTAGCTGCCGCGAAGCGGCTTCGTTCAACAAGGCACAGTCGACAACCATGTCGCTTCGATCGTCCAGCAGGTGAGCGTAGACAGCGGGAGCGTCAGGCAAAGAACGCCCAATGGCACACAGGGTATTGGTGGCGATGACGCGTCCTCTCGCGCTTCGAATGACTCCCTCGAGAAGGCCCCGCGCCAGAAGCGAGTATTTGCTTCTGTTTCGAGCAAGGTACAGCCCCAGTGCATTCCGCACCGAACTAGGCAAATCACAGAGCGCGGACAGCTCTCGATAGTCGAGGGGATCCAGGAGATCATCCGCGCTCTGGCCTGCCCGGTGCCGGGCTGCAATCTGCGCGTGCAAGGGAGAGAGCGGTCTCTTGGTTGGCACAGGGACTCCGAAGGCGTGCGGCGAGGCCGTCAGCGTACTCCGCCCCGCTACCTCAGCCCCACGACGTACGCCCCCGCGACCGACTGCCCGCCCCGGAGATCGCGCACGACGAGATAGAACCTCACCTCCTCGGTGTCCGGCGCGAGCTCCTCCGCGCGCCAGGTGAGCGCTCCCTTCTGCCCCGCGCTCCGGTCTCCGTCGAACCGCCCCGCGCTGGCGTAGAACGAGACCACCGGCTCCTCGACCCGCTCCTGCCCGGTCGCGTCCACGTAGCGATCGAGGGACGCCGGATCCACATCCACCTCGACCTGGAGCTCGGTACCCCGCTCCACCCAGAGGGAGAGAAGTCCTGGCTCCACGGCCCGCCCTGCGATCCTCACCCGCTCGATCCGCGGGTTGGTGTTCGGCTTCTCGGGCAGCGCGCGCAGCGAGAGCGGGACCCGGACCACGGCCTCGCGGACGTGTCCCGAGCTGCTCTCGACGGTGTACGTGAACACCGTCTCCACCGACTCCGGGAACTCGGTCGGGGTCCCCGCGGGCGCGTCGCCGCCGGCCTGCTCCGCGAGTGCGAGCGCGCAGCTCAGCGCCATCGCCGACGGGTTCGCGGTGAGCTGGCCGTTGCCCGCGGGCTCCAGCGCGAACTCGCAGCGCGGCGAGAGGCACGCGTACCCGGCCTGCGCTCCGGCGGTGAGCGGGCAGAACTTCCAGCTCGTCCGGGTGATGCTCTCGCCTTCGGGTGCGAACACGCGCGGGGTGAGCACCACGTCCTGGCCAGGGCCGACCTCGGGCGGCTCGGCCTGGATGGCGAGCACGCGCAGGTCGGCCAGCGTGGAGCGCGCCTGGAACTCGTCTCCGCAGGCGGCGGTGGTCATGGCGACGACGGCGGCGATCAGGATTCGGGAGTTCATGCGGGACCTCACCACTCGCCCTTGAGGCCGAGGATCGGAAGGATGGGCAGACCGGTGATCGGCTGGCGCTCCGAGTAGTCGAAGCTGTAGCTGTAGCCCTCTGCGTTGCCCTGGTTGTAGACGTTCTGGATGTCGAGATAGACGCCCAGCTTCCAGCTCTGGAACGTGAACGCCTTGTCCACGCGAACGTCGAGCTGGTGGAACAGCGGCAGCCGCTCGCTGTTCACCTCGCCGTACCGCGGGACGTACGTATCGCTGCCCGCGTCGTAGACCGAGCCCACCACCGGGGTCGTGGGGTTGCCCGAGACGAGCCGGAAGCGCGCGCCCACGGTCCAGCCCGCGCCCAGCTCGTAGCTGCCCACGGCGGTGAGGATGTGCGGCTGGTCGAAGTCGAAGAGCCGCTCCTCGCGCCCGAAGCCGTCGGTGCGGAACGAGCGCTGGAAGGTGTACGCCACCCAGCCCTGGAACCCGCCCAGCCTCGCCTTGAGCTGCAGCTCGGCTCCGAAGATGCGACCGGTGCCGTCGTTGGTGTAGCGAGGCTGCGAGGCGTCGGTCACGCGCAGTGGGTTGCGCACCACTAGGTTGTCGAGGTGCTTGTAGAAGCCGGTGGCCGTCACGTCCACGCCGTCCACCACGCGCTGCTCGAGGGTCAGGCTCGCGTGCACGCTGCGCTCGGGCACGAGGTTCGGGTTGCCCGTGTCGTCGTCGGCCTCGGCCGGCGTCGGCGCCTGCTGGTAGAGCCCCACGCCTCCGGCGATGGCCGTGCCCGGGACGATCTGCCAGCGCGCCGCGAGCCGCGGGTCCACCGACCACCGGCCGATCTGCCGGAAGTAGTCCACGCGCACGCTGGGGAGCACCAGCACCGGCTCCACCGGCTTGAGGCGAAGCTCCGCGAAGAGAGCCGGGGCGTAGAGGCGGAAGGGTGTGTCCGCGGTGGCCCGCTGCTGCGTCGAGGCCGGCACCGGCGGCTCGCCCTCCTGCCTGCCCTCGGTCACGTTCAGCGAGATGTTCCCCAGGTCGTAGCGCCAGTCGAGGCCCGCGCGGACGCCCAGCCACGGCAGCGGCTCGGCGGTCCAGGTGCTGCGCAGCGCGAGGCGCTGGACTGCGAGCTTGAAGAACGCCTCGGGGCCGATCTGCGTGTCGATCTCCTGCAGCCCGAGCTGCAGCGAGGTCTCCTGGCTCAGCCACGAGGTCAGCTCGCGGCGGTAGGCCGCCTGCAGCGAGTGCGAGAACACGCGCGCCTCGAGCGCCCCGCGCACCTGCGGGTCGTCCGCGGGCCGCTCGA
This sequence comes from uncultured Myxococcaceae bacterium, assembly GCA_964485035.1. Taxonomy (GTDB): domain Bacteria; phylum Myxococcota; class Myxococcia; order Myxococcales; family UBA5297; genus CAZAIE01. Next base: position 2,595 of record CAZAIE010000681.1, read on the forward strand.
AGAGCAGCTTCACGCTGTCCATGGCGCCGTAGAAGAGCAGCCGCAGGCGCTGCTTCGAGTCGGGCTGCCAGGTGGCGATGAGCTGGTAGTCGTAGTACCGCGGCGCGGCGTTGAAGGAGAGCGGGGCGTCCTTGGGCAGGAACACCGGCAGCAGCGAGTCGATCCAGCTGCGGTGGAAGGCCGCGCCCACCGACCAGTTCTTGGAGACCGGCCCCTCGAGGTGCATGCCCGCGTCGTAGAAGTTCAGGTCGAGCTGGCCGCGGAAGAGGTCCTTTGCCGGGTCGCGGACCTTCACGTCCACCACGCCGCCGGTCGCGCGGCCGTAGTCCGCGGCGAAGTTGCCGGGCACGAACTCCACCGCCTCCAGGAACGCGGAGTTGAAGGTGCTGCGCAGTCCGCCGAAGTGGTACAGCAGCGGAATCTCCTGGCCCTCGAGGTAGACCACGCTGTCGCCCGGGGCCGCGCCGCGCAGGATGAGCTGCCCGCCGCCGAAGGAGCTGCGCCCCACGCCCGGCAGGTTCTGCACCACTTTGAGCGTGTCGCCCTGGGTCCCCGCGAGCCGCGCCACGGTCTCCTTGGCGATGACCTGGCGCGTGACCTCGCGCCGCACCGGCTCGGCGGTGACCACGGTCTCGTTCCCGCCGGTGGACTGCTCCAGGTAGAAGCGCTCCTCGCGCGACTCGCCTGGGAGCAGCTCGAGCTGCACGTCGAGGCGGGCGTGTCCGGCTGGCACCGCGACCAGGCGCAGCGGCTGCGGCGGGACGGCGAGCTGGAAGCGACCCGAGTCGTCGGTCACGCCGCGGGCGACGGCCTTGCCCTCGAAGCGCGCGACGACCTCGACGCCCACGAGCGGACGCCGCGTGCCGCGCTCGATGAGCTCGCCGGTGAGCTGTGCCGGCTGCGGCGGCGGAGGCGGCGGCTCCTGGATGCGCATCCGGAACGTCACCGCGACCGGGACCTTCTCGCCCGTCGTCAGCGTCGCGGGCTCCCACTCAAACCGGCGTGCGGCGGCGAGCGCGGCGGCGTCGAACGGCTCGCCGGCGCCCTGCACGAGCTTCACTCCCGCGGTCCGCCCAGCCTCGTCGACGTCGATCTCGAGGACGACCTCGATCTCCGGCGTCGGGAAGCGCGTGCCCTCGGGCACGTCGGCGGCGACGAGCTGCTTCAGCTCGGGGGCCTTGGCCAGCGTTGGCTCGGCGGGAGCGCCTTCGTCGGCTTGCGCATGGGCGAGCAGGGGCGTCGCGGCCACGAGCGCGGCCGCCAGCACGGCGATTCGGGTGTTCATCTCAGCCCTCGAGTCGGAACTTGTACGTCCAGGGGATCCACACTTCGACCGGCTCTCCGCGCGTCTCTGCGGCGCGGAACCGGAAGCGCTTCACGATGGCCAGCGCGGCTTCGTCGAAGCCGGAGCCGGCGGGCTTCACCACGCGGACCTGCAGCACCTCGCCGGTGGTGCCCACCAGCAGCCGCAGCGACACGTCGCCCTCGACCCGCTCCTTGCGTGCGCCGAGCGGATAGAGCGCGCGCATCTCGTCGTCGGTCGGCTTGTCCAGCAGCTTGGGGAGGCTGCTCACCTCGGCGATGTCCGCGCGCCGGGGGCGACCCGCCCCGTTGGACGAGGAGGCCACGCCGCCCGCGCCACCGCCGCTGCTGGCCTCCTCGTCGTCCGGGTCCACGCCGCCGCCACCGCCCACTCCCCACGTGCTGCCGCGCTGCGAGACCGGGACCGCGACGCCGCCGGTCGAGACCGTGGCGCCGAGCGCCACCGTGAACTTCCTGGGCTTCGCGGGAGCCGCCGCGGGCTCGGGCGCGAGCGCCTGGGCAACTGCAGGAGGCGGCTCCGGCGAGGGGATGGGCGCGGCCGGGGCCGCCTCGCGGCGCGCCAGCTTCGGAGGCTCGGCGGGCTGCGGGCGCTTCGGGGTCGGCCGGGCGACCGCCTTCGGCTCGACGAGCGGGGCCGGACGCGGGGTCTCCGCGACTGCCGGCGCCGGCTCGGGCAGGGGCGCGGGCTTCGGGGCCTGGGCCACCGCGCGGATGCGGACCGGCGCCTTCGGAGGAGC
>CAZAIE010000682.1:0-4654 GCA_964485035.1 uncultured Myxococcaceae bacterium
TGCGCTGGCTGCTCTCGACGCGCGGGACCTCCGACTGGGCCCGGGACGTCCCGGGGGCGCTCTCGGCGCTCGCGCTGGCGGAGGCCGGCGATCGGCTCGCGCTCAGACCAGCGCCCGTCGCAGTCGAGGCGAGCGGGCGACCGGTTCCGGTGCCCTCCCTCGCAGCAAGCCCCTCGGAGCTCCGCCTGGAACTGTCCGGGGGCCCGGTGGCGCTCACCGCTGCGGGGCAGGTCGCCTGGAGGCTGGAACGGACGCGGGCGCTCGCCGAGGCGCAGGGCGCGCTCGGCGTGGAGAGGACCTTCCAGCGGCTGGGCCTCGCGGGCAGGCCGCTCTCGGGCCCGCCCGAGGTAGGCGACCGAGTCCGCGTCACCGTGGCGCTGACCGCGCCTTCCCGCGCCGGGCCGGTGCGCCTACAGGACCCGTACGCGGCCGGCCTGGTCCCGATAGAGCAGGAGGGCGAGCACGAGCAGTTCCGCAAGCTCTCCGACCGGGCCCAGCGGCTGTTCCAGGCGGACCGGGTGGTCTTCCTGCTCCCAGCGCTCGAGGCGGGCCGGACGGTGGTCGAGTGGGAGGCGCTGGCCACGCACCCGGGCCAGTTCCTGGCTGCTCCGGCCACCGTCTCCGCGGGGGCCCTCGAGGGACGCAGCGCCGCCGCACCCCTCGAGATCCGCCCGCGGCCAGCGGCGCCCGCGCCCACGCCCGAGGACGAGCCATGAACCGCCTGGTGCTGATGGCGCTCGTGCTCCTCGCCGCGCCCGCGGACGGCCCACGGGTCCGCATCCGCAGCCCCCGCGGAGGGTGGACCTCCCAGCGCGTGGCGACCATCTCCGGGTCGGTGAGCGACCGCAGCGTCGGCGCCATCCAGCTCTCCCTGAACGGGACCGCGCGCACCCTCAACGCCAGGGCCGGCCACTTCGAGGCGCGCCTGCCGGTCCGCCCGGGCCCCAACACCGTCGAGGCCAGCGCGACGACTCCCTCCGGCCCCGCCAGGGACCGGGTCACCTTCTGGGCCAACGTGCCCCCCACCGACCTCCAGGTGCTGCTCAGCTGGGACACCGACGCCACCGACCTCGACCTCCACGTCACTGAGCCCAGCGGCGAGGAGTGCTACCACGGCAACCGCAAGACCGCGGCGGGCGGGGTGCTGGAGGTGGACGACACCGACGGCTACGGCCCCGAGGTGTACCTGCTGCCCCGGGCGCCGCTGGGCGAGTACCGGATCTCGGTGGCCAACTACGACTCCGGACGGGCGACCAAGACCGAGGCCCTGGTCGAGGTCGTGCTGCGCGAGGGGTCGTCCTCGGAGCGGCGGCTGGAGTTCCCGGTGACGCTGACCCACGAAGGCGAGACCCTCGAGGTGGGCAGCTTCTACGTCGACCGGCCACTCGAGTAGCCCCGCTCTCGCAACTCGCCGGACTTCCAGGCGATAATGCTGCGTCCCTTTCCCGGAGTCCCAGGATGACCACGAAAATCGGCAACGTCTTCAAGGGTATCGGCCGTGTGTTCCGCCACGAGGCCTCCGAGGTGAAGGCCGCCGCGAAGCAGGTCACGCAGGCCATGAAGACGGGCGGGGACGTCGGCGGGGCGCTCAAGAACGCCAGCCGCGAGGTCAAGGACAGCTTCGTCGACATCGGCGGCTCGGCGGTCGGGTTCGCGGGCCTTCTGGGCTTCCGCTACTCGGTGAAGGAGTACAGCCACCAGGTCTCGCCCACCCTCACCCGCGGCTCGCGGCTCGACGGGAACATGGCCGAGCTCACGGCGATGGGCTTTCGAGGCGTGGTGAACCTCTGCGCCGAGAACGACGCGGACACCGTCCCCGCGCGGCAGGTGGGCATCAACCCGCTGCACCTCGAGATCATCGACAACACGGCGCCGACCAACGCGCAGATGAAGCAGTTCCTCGACTTCGTGACCGCGCCCGAGAACCAGCCGGCCTACGTGCACTGCCAGGCGGGCAAGGGCCGCACCGGCGTCGCGGTGGCTTGCTACCAGATGGCAGTCAAGGGCATGCCGCTCGACGCCGCGCTCGCAGACGCCAAGGCGTTCGGCCTCGCCGTCCCCGAGCAAATCGACTTCCTGGAGCAGTTCTCGAAGGACCTCGCTGCCGGGAAGATTGCCGGGTACCCGAAGGCCGGGTAGCGGGTCAGCCAGCGAGCCGCAGGCCGACCCACCAGCCCGCCATTCCCGCGAGCAGGCACGCGAGGAGCGTGACGGCGACGTTGGCGGCCGCCAGCCCCCACGCGCCCTTGTCCAGGAGCGCCAAGGTCTCGTAGTTGAAGGCCGAATACGTGGTGAAGCCGCCCATGAGCCCGGTGGTGAGCGCCAGGCCCCAGGTGTCGGTGACCGACGTGGTGTTCAGGGCGACCTGCATCACCAGCGAAATCACGAATGAACCCAACACGTTGACGCTCAATGTGGCCCAGGGGAAGACCGGACCGCTCCGGGCGATCCACGTGCCGATCAGGTAGCGCGCGCCGGTCCCTACGGCTCCGGCGAAGCAGACGAGGAGGAAGCGGCTCACGGGCGGCAGACTAGTGTCCGCCCCGGGTCCGGACAAGCCGCTCGATCGCGCCCGAGTCAGCGGAAGCCGGGCTGCCTGCTGGTGGGGAGCAGGTTGCGCAGCCTGGCGAGCGCCGCGTCCCTCGTGACGTACTTCGCGAGGCACACCTCGCACATGCAGGCGAACGCCGCCGGCGTGGCCACCGAGAGCACCGACACGCCCTGCAGCAGGTCTCGTCCGCAGTCGACGCAGAGGACGGGCGGATTGCCTGCCGTGTCTGTCCGGTCCAGTTTCATCGCCTGACCGCGGTTGCATCGCCCGGGCCGCGATGCCCAGGCACTGGAACAGCGCAGAACCACGCCCCATTTCCCGGAGGACGGAGTGGGTCAGGAGACAGGGCTGGGGCTGGCGTGACCGGAGAACGCCTCACTCGCCGTCGGTCCGGCGGCGCCGGGGACGCTGGCGGGGAGCGCGCGCGGAGGTAAGCAACGCCGCGCCCACCACGAACGAGAGTCCGACGAAGGCGTAGGCGACCGCCTCGGCCCACTGGGGCAGACCCAGGTCGGGAAGCTGGACGACGCCGGTGGCGCTCACCGCGAACAGCGCGAACGAGATGAGCAGCCGCTGCACCACGCGCCGGGGGATGCCTCCGGGCTTCGGGGTGGCCTTCCACACGTCCGGCGGCTGGAGCGTGAGCGAGACCGTGGCCCGCGTGCCGCTCCCCTCGGGTGCGAGCTGCGCCTCGAGCCGGAAGACCACTCCCTCGGTGGCGGACTCGAGGACCAGCCGGTGCTTCTCGGCGTCGGAGGTGGGCTTCACCTTGCACGACCGCCGGCGCATCCCCACCCTCGCGACCACGCGCCAGAGCCCGTCCGCCACCGGCCAGGCGTCGGCTATCTCCGGGGCGAAGACCGACAGGCGAGAGGGGTCGCTCAGGAGCCGCCAGACCTCTCCCGGAGGGTTCGGCAACAGCAGGTTCCGCTGGGTCTCGATGCGCATGGCCCATGCGTCGTATCGCAACCGGCCGGTGCGAACAACCCGTGTTGACGCCCCCACCCTGCGATCGGTACAACCCCCGACTCGACCCCGACCACTTCCAGGAGTTGCTCCCCGTGTCCCAGCGCGTGCTCGACCTCGTGGACCGGCTGCAGGAAGGCAGGCTCGACGAGGGCGGCGAGCGGGAGCTCGAGGCCTCGCTGTCCGCCCTGCCCCCAGAGGCCCGCGGCCTGGCCGATCGGGCTGTCGCGCTCGCGCGCGAACGGCTGGCCTTCCGCAAGGGCCTCGTCCAGACCGCCAAGGTCGCCGAGGTGGGGCTCGCCTTCGCAGAGCTGATCCACGAGCTGCGCCAGCCTCTGGCGAGCATCGCCGGGTTCTCGCAGCTGCTGGACCGCAACTCCCCGCCCGAGCAGGTGGAGCGCAACACCGAGGAGATCCGCCTGCAGACCGGCCGGATGGAGGCGCTCATCGAGCGGATGCGCCGCTTCGTGCGCGCCGAGGAAGACAAGGGCGAGGGCCCGCGACCGGTGGCGCTGGAACCGACGCTGCGCAAGGCGCTCGCGCTGGTCCCCAAGATGCCGCCCGGCGTCCGCCTCGAGGTCCACGTCGCCCCCGGCCTGGGGAGCGTCCTCGCCGAGGAGCTGCCGCTGACGCAGGTGTTCCTGAACCTCGTGGCCAACGCCCGCGCCGCCCAGGAGGAGAAGGGGCCGGGGACCGTCTCGGTGCGCGCCGAGCGCCAGGGCGACCGCATGGAGGTCACCGTCGCGGACGAGGGCGCGGGCATCCCCCAGGCGTTCCTCCCTCGCCTCTTCGAGCCCTTCGCGACCACCAAGGGCGTCTCGGGCACCGGCCTGGGGCTCTACATCTGCCGCGAGCTGGCCGCCGGCTGGGGAGGCGAGGTCGCCCTCGTCTCCCCCGCTCCTCGCCCCTTCGTCACCGCCTTCCGGGTCTCGCTGAGGGTCGCCGAGGCGGCCGTCCCGACGACCCCGCCGGAGCTTCAGGCCGTGCGCGCCGAGCTCTCGCGCGAGCTCGCGAAGGCGACCCTGCCCCGGCGCGCCCTGGTGGTGGCGCACGACGAGGGCGTGCGCAGGGTGCTGCGGGTGCTGCTCGCGGCGGAGCCTTCGGTCGAGGTCGAGGAGGCCCCCGACGCGCTCCACG
>CAZAIE010000683.1:0-4649 GCA_964485035.1 uncultured Myxococcaceae bacterium
CCTCAAGCCCACTCCCGCCCCCGAGGGCAAGCAGGTACAGGCAGACGCGCCCGCGACCAAGACGGTCCAGAAGAAGCCGGCCCGGAAGGGGAAGGGAAAGGGGTCGGAAGGGTCGGAAGAGAACCTCTTGCCGCCGCCCTGAGCTACTCGTCGTCCATCCAGTAGACGATGGGCGCCTCGCCCCGCAGCCAGGTGACGCGGCCGCAGCTGGGGCACTCGACGAGGCGGCTCTTGAGCGAGACCCGCTGCAGGTCCAGCTCCTTCGCGCGCTGGGCGTAGTCCGTCGAGCGGGGGTCGAGGCGCGCGTACTCCTTCTCGATCTCCAGGAGCCGCGGGTAGTGCTTCTGCGGGACGACGACGAAGGAGTTCTCCTCGGCGCCGAGGTTGTGCTGGAAGCCGCACGGGCAATCGAGCTTCGGCATGACGGCTCCTCGACCTTTCTCGTCAGCCGCCGAGCTTCTTGGCGAGAAGCGCGTTCGCGACGGCTGGGTTTGCCTTCCCCTTCATAGCCCGCATGACCTGCCCCGTGAAGAAGCCGAGCAGCTGCGTGCGGCCAGCCCTGTACTTCGCCACCTCGTCCGGGTTCGCGGCCAGCACCTGGTCCACGGCCTGCTCGATCGCGTTGGAGTCGGAGACCTGCCCCAGCCCGCGCGCCTGCACGATGGCTGCGGGGTCTCCGCCGTGGGCCAGCAGCTCGGAGAAGACCTCCTTCGCGGAGCCCAGGGAGACCGCGCCTCGATCGACCAGCCCGAGCAGCGCGACCAGTGCCTCGGGGGTCGGCTTCAGGGCCGCGGCGTCGGCCTGCCCCTCGTTCAGCGCCCGGAACAGCTCGCCGCGGAACCAGTTCGCGGCCTTCTTCGCGTCCGGGTAGCGGGCCACCACCGCGTCGAAGAGCGCCGCCACGGCGGGGTGGACGTCGAGGCTCAGCGCCCGGGCGTCCTCGCGCGAGAGGCCGTGCTGTCGCTCCAGGCGCAGCATGCGGTCGCGGGGCAGCTCGGGCAGCGCGCGCCGCAGCTCGTCGATCATCCCCGGCGCGAGCGTGAGTGGCTGCAGGTCGGGGTCGGGGAAGTAGCGGTAGTCGTGCGACTCCTCCTTGGAGCGCATGGAGTACGTGCGCCGCCGGTCGGGGTCGTAGAGCCGGGTCTCCTGCACCACGGGCTGCCCAGCGGACACCAGCTCCACCTGCCGGGCGATCTCGAACTCCAGCGCCTCGCGCACGAAGCGGAAGGAGTTGATGTTCTTCAGCTCGGCGCGCGTGCCCAGCACCGTGCTGCCCCGGGGCATCACCGAGACGTTCGCGTCGCAGCGGAAGTTGCCCTGCTCCATGTTCCCGTTGCAGGCGTCCAGCGCCACCACCACGTCGTGCAGCGCCTTGAGGTACTCGCTGGCCTCCTCGGGGGACGCGAGGTCGGGCTCGGAGACGATCTCCATGAGTGGGACGCCTGCGCGGTTGAAGTCCACGAGGCTGGTCGCGCCGGGGGTGTGCACGTTCTTGCCGGCGTCCTCCTCGAGGTGGATGCGCTTGAGGCGGACGGTGCGGGCCTGGCCGTCGGGAAGGTCGAAGGTGAGCGACCCTCCCTCGCAGACGGGCAGCTCGAACTGCGAGATCTGGTAGCCCTTCGGGAGGTCCGGGTAGAAGTAGTTCTTCCGCGCCCACTGGCTCGTCTCGCGCACGCTGCACCCCAGCGCGAGGCCGGTGCGCACCGCCAGCTCGACGGCCCGGCGGTTGAGCACCGGCAGCACCCCGGGCATCCCCAGGCAGACCGGGCAGGTGTGGTGGTTGGGCTCGGCCCCGAAGGCGGTCGCGCAGCCGCAGAAGATCTTCGTCTGCGTGGAGAGCTGCGCGTGGACCTCCAGGCCGATGACGGGGACGAGTTCCATGGCGGCTCCGGTCATGAGAGCGGCGGGCGCCGCGCGTGCCAGTCGGTGGTCTGCTGGAAGGCCCGGCCGACGCGGAAGAGGGTGCCCTCGTCGAAGGGGCGCCCCAGCACCTGCAGGCCGATGGGCAGGCCCTGCGGTGAGAGCCCACAGGGCAGCGCGAGCCCGGGCAGCCCGGCGAGGTTGCAGGACAGGGTGAAGACGTCGGAGAGGTACATCTGCAGCGGGTCGTCGAGCTTCTCGCCCAGCTTGAACGCGGGCGTGGGGGTCACCGGCGCGAGCAGCGCGTCGCAGCCCTGCAGCGCCTGCAGGAAGTCCTGGCGGATGAGGGTGCGCACCTTCTGCGCCTTCAGGTAGTAGGCGTCGTAGTAGCCCGCCGAGAGCGCGTAGGTGCCGAGCATGATGCGCGCCTTCACCTCGGCCCCGAAGCCCTCGGCGCGGGAGCGCGTGTAGAGCTCGGGCAGGCTGGCCGCGGTGGCCCGCCGTCCGTAGCGGACCCCGTCGTACCGCGCCAGGTTCGAGGAGGCCTCGGCGGTGGCGAGCAGGTAGTAGGTGGCGACCGCGTAGCGGGTGTGGGGCAGCGAGACCTCGTGCACCGTCGCGCCCAGGCGCGCGAGCTGGTCGGCGGCGGCGCGGACGGCGGCCTCGACCGAGCGGTCCATCCCCTCGACGAAGTACTCGCGCGGCAGGCCGATCCTCAGGCCGCGCAGCCCCTCGGACGCGACCGCGAGGTAGTCCACCACCGGGTCGGGGGCCGAGGTCGAGTCGCGCGGGTCGTGTCCGGCGATGGCTCCGAGCAGCAGCGCGCAGTCGTCCGAGGTGCGGGCCAGCGGGCCGACCTGGTCCAGCGAGCTGGCGTAGGCGATGACCCCATAGCGCGAGACCCGGCCGTAGGTGGGCTTGATGCCGGTGACGCCGCAGTGGGCCGCGGGCTGGCGGATGGACCCGCCGGTGTCGGTGCCGAGCGTCCCGAAGGCCTCGCCCGCGGCCACCGCCGCCGCGCTCCCGCCGGAGGAGCCGCCGGGGGTGCGGCCCAGGTCCCAGGGGTTGCGCACCGGGCCGAAGGCGCTGTTCTCGCTGGAGGAGCCCATGGCGAACTCGTCCATGTTCAGCTTGCCCAGCAGGACGGCGCCGGCGGTCTTCAAGCGCGCGACCGCAGTCGCGTCGTAGGGAGGGACGAACCCCTCGAGGATGCGGGACGCGCAGCTGGTGGGGACTCCCTCGGTGCAGAGGATGTCCTTCACCGCCAAGGGGACGCCGTCGAGCGGCCCGAGGGTCTCGCCTCGTGCGCGCCGGGCGTCGCTCGCGCGGGCCTCGTCGAGCGCCCGCTCCGCGGTGACGTGGAGGAACGCGTGGACGCGCTCGTCGACGGCGCGGATGCGGGCGAGGCAGGCCTCGGTGGCCTCGACCGAGGAGCAGTCGCGCCGCGCGAGGCGCTCGGAGAGCGCGCAGAGGCTCAGGCCGGGAAGGTCCATGGGCTACTCGAGGATCTTCGGGACGGCGAAGGCCGTCCCGGAGCGGGCGGGCGCGTTCTGGAGCGCGGCCTCGGGAGTGAGGGAGGGCAGCACCACGTCGTCGCGCAGCAAGAGCGGCAGGTCCCCGGCATGGGAGGTGGGCGCGATGCCGGCTGTGTCCAGCTCGTCGAGCGTGGCGACGTAGTCCAGCACCTCGCCGAGCTGGCGCAGGTAGCGCTCCTCCTCGGCGGGGGTGAGGGTGAGGCGGGCCAGTGCGGCCACGTGCCGGACCTGTTCGAGGGTGAGCTTCATTGCCGGCTCACTTCTTCTTGGCCGGCTTCGACGGCTCGAAGATGCCCAGCACCGAGCGGACCCAGGTGCCCTTCTGCTTCGCGTCGGCGTCCTGCTCGGCGACCTTCTCCAGCTCCCCGTCGTCGAGCCAGGTGCCGCGGCAGGAGAAGCAGCGATCGACCTCGATGCCGCGGTACTCGATGGTCTGCAGCTCCATCCCGCACTTGGGGCAGCGCATGAAGTGCAGCTTCTTGAGCCGGGCCTTCTCCTCGTCCTCGATCTTCTTGGTCTCGGCGAGGGCGAGCTTCTGCTTCTTGAGAGCATCTTCGCGGGCGAAGTACTCGTCCTCGGTCTGGCGCTTGGTCGGCATGTGGTGTCTCCAACAGCCTTACGGCTTCCGGCCTTCGGTGCGGTCGACGGCCTGTGGATCAGTCCTTCAGTCGATCGATGTTGGTGCGGGCGACCGGGGCATCGGGGCCGTCCGGCGCCTCGTCGAGATACTTCTGGTAGTACTCGACGGCCTGCTTCTTGTCCCCCTTGTCCCGGTAGATCTCGGCGAGGCCCATGATGGCGTCGAGGTAGCGCGGGTGGCGGGCGAGCGCCTGCTTGAAGAGGTCGGCCGCCTCGTCGCTGCGCCCGAGGTCCACGAGGCAGAGGGCGCGCCCCGCGAGCGGCTCGGCGCTCTCGGGGCTGGCCTCGGCCGCCTTCTCGTAGTGCGTCATGGCCAGCGCCGGGCTGCGTCGTCGCAGCTTCGAGGCCTGCTGGATGTACCAGTCGTAGCTCTTGCCCGCGGGCGCCGCTCCCGGCTTCTCCTCCACCGCCGGCTTCTCCTCCGGCTTGGCGACCTTCGGCTCGGCAGGCTTCGGCTCGGCAGCCTTCTCCTCGGGCTTGGGCGCAGGCTTCTCCTCGGCCTTCGCGGCGGGCCTCTCCTCCGGCTTCGGCTCGGCCGGCTTCTCGTCGGGTTTCGCCGGCTCCGCGGGGGAGGCAAGGCCAAGTACGTCGTCGGCGCCATCGCGCTCGGGGTGC
>CAZAIE010000684.1:0-4648 GCA_964485035.1 uncultured Myxococcaceae bacterium
CTGGTGAGCAGATCTGCGACCACCGCGCTGCCGTCATCCTCGTGGGCGCACCAGAGGAAGCCAAGACCAACCCGCGGTCTGCCACGTCCGCCACCACTTGTTCAGCCCCGAGCCTCAGGCGCATGCTGGCGGCCACCGAACGAGCCGCGGGGACGCAACGATGGCCATGAGACCTAGCCACCCCAGGGAGAAGACCAGTGCTCGCAAGTCCGCGATCGCGAGAGTGCGGTTTTCGCCCGGTGTCGGCGTCCTCGACCGGGGCGACCGATTCGCCGAGGTCATCGCGCTCATCGAGGAGGCGCGAAGCCGTGCCTTCCAAACGGTCAATGAAGAATTGGTCCAGCACTACTGGCAGCTCGGCGAGTACATCAGCCGGAAGCTAGCGACCTCCGAGTGGGGCGCTGGGGTCGTCGAGGAGCTTGCTGCAGACCTCGCGCGGCGCTACCCGGGCGTGCGTGGCTACACCCGGCCCAACTTGTTTCGGATGCGCCAGTTCTATGAGGCCTACCGAGCGAACCGGAAAGTCTCACCGCTGGTGAGACAATTGCCGTGGACCCATCACCTCATCATCCTGAGCCAGGCGAAGCCGGTCGAGACGCGGGAGTTCTACATTCTCGCGGCCATCAAGGAGCGCTGGACCAAACGCGAACTCGAGCGGCAAATCCGCTCGGGCGCCGTGCTTCGCGCAGGGACAGCCGCGACGAGAGTCTCGCCAATGGTGAGACAAACTCACCCGACCGCGCTCGAGGAATTGAAGAACGCGTACAGCCTCGAGTTTCTCTCGCTCCCGGGGGATTACTCCGAGGCAGACCTCCACGGTGCGCTCCTGCGCCACATGAGCCGCTTCCTGACCGAACTCGGCCGCGACTTCTGCCTCGTCGGCTCCGAGCATCCCGTGCAGGTCGGCACGCAGGACTTCGCGATCGATCTGGTCTTCTTCCATCGGGGCCTGCAGTGCTTGGTGGCGTTCGAACTGAAGGTGGACAAGTTTCGGCCCGCGGACCTGGGCCAACTGAGCTTCTACGTCGAAGCACTTGACCGAGACGTGAAGAAGCCGCATGAGCGCGCTTCCATTGGTGTGCTTCTCTGCGCATCCAAGGACGACGAGGTCGTCGAATACGCGCTGGCGCGCACGGCCTCGCCCACGTTGGCTGCGGAGTACCAGACCCTGCTGCCGGCGAAGGAATTGCTTCGCGCGAAACTCCATGAGCTCTACGCACGGCTCGCTCCGGAGGACGATACGTGACGAACCTCCCGAAGCTGTCGCAGTCCGACCTCCTGGCAAGCGCAGCCGGGCGCGTCGAGGCGGGCTCGAGAGCGCTTGAGGGGACGCTCAAAGGTCCGGCCCATCCAGTGCCGCCAGCCGGAGGTGACGCGTGTCCGAGGCGCTGCTGAACACCAAGGAAGTGGCGAAGTACCTGGGCATCCACGAGAAGCAGGTCTACGCGCTGATCAAGGCGAAGCGCATCCCCGCGACCCGGCTCACCGGGAAGTGGGTCTTCCCGAAGAAGCTCCTCGACGAGTGGCTCGAGGCGGACGCGCGCAAGGGGCTGGCCCAGGCCCGCGAGAAGAGCCGGAAGATGGACGGCGCCATCCTCGCGGCGGGGAGCGACGACCCGGTGCTGGGGCTGTTGGCCGGGGCCCTGCGGCGCGCCGACCCGGGCCTGGTGCTCTTCCTCTCGGCGCTGGGCAGCTCGGAGGGCCTCAAGGCGCTGAACCTGGGCTACACCGACGTAGCCTTCAGCCACCTCTTCGACCCCGAGACCGGCGAGTACAACCTGCCCTGGCTACCGCGCCTCGTCCCCGACCGCCAGACCGCCGCGGTGAACGTCTTCCACCGGGAGATCGGCTTCGTGGTCGCGGCCGGAAACCCCAAGCGCATCAAGAAGTACGAGGACCTGGGAAAGAAGGGCGTGCGGCTGGTGAACCGGCAGCCGGGCTCGGGTACCCGCGTGCTCCTCGACCGTGAGCTCGAGACGCGGGGCCTCGCGCTCGAGCGGCTCGCGGGACACGACCACGAGGTCAGCACCCACCACGAGGTGGCGCTCGCCGTGCACGGCGGGGAGGCCGACGTGGGCATCGCTGCCTCGTCCGCCGCGAAGCTTCTGGGGCTGGGGTTCGTCCCTCTTCAGGAGGAGCGCTTCGACATGGTGGTGGACCGCGCCGCCTTCTTCGAGCGCCGCATCCAGGCGCTCATCGACCTGCTGGCCTCGGCCGGCTTCCGCTCCCAGGTCTCGCGCCTGGGAGGCTACGACTTCCGCGACTGCGGAAAGGTGCTCACCCGGGAGCGCTAGCGCTCCCAAGAACGACCGGAGTGGCCCCATGCTGCGAATCGCCCTCACTGCCCTGCTGCTGCTGGTCCCTGCCCTGGCGTCCTCCGCCGAGCCCGTGAAGGCCGAGGCCCGGCCGGTCATCCTCGCCACCACCACCAGCTTCCAGGACACGGGCCTCCTCGATGCGCTGGTGAAGCAGTTCCGCGACGCGGGAGGAGCACAGGTGAAGGCCATCGCCGTGGGCACGGGCGAGGCGCTGGCGCTGGGCGCCCGGGGAGAGGCGGACGTGCTGGTGGTGCACGCGCCGAAGTCCGAGCAGGAGTTCGTCGCCGCGGGCCACGGGCTGAACCGGCGCCCGCTCTGGCACAGCGACTTCGTCATCGTGGGGCCCGCGGGCGACCCGGCGAAGGTGAAGGGCCAGAAGACCGCGGCCGAGGCGATCAAGGTGCTGGCCGCGGCCAAGGCGCGCTGGGCGTCGCGCGACGACAAGTCGGGGACGCACAAGAAGGAGCAGGACCTCTTCGCGACCGCCGGGGTGACGCCGTGGAAGGAGGTGCTCGCCACGGGCCAGGGCATGGCCGAGACGCTGCGCGTGGCGAGCGAGCGCAAGGCCTACACGCTCGCTGACCGCGGGACCTGGCTCGCCCAGAAGGCGAGCTTGGGCATGGAGGTGGTGCTCGAGGGCGACGCGAAGCTCGCGAACCCGTACCACGTCATCGAGGTCAGCCCGGCGAAGTTCCCCAAGGTGAACGCCGCCGGCGCGAAGGCCTTCGCGGACTTCCTGGTCAGCGCCGGGACGCAGGCGTTCGTCCGCGACTTCGGGAAGGACAAGTACGGCGCGCCGCTGTTCGTCCCCGACGCGAAGTAGCAGGCCGCCAACGCGGCGCTACTTCTTCTCCTTCGGCTGCTGCCCACGGGCCTGGGACTTCTGTTCCTTCTTCGCCTTCTGCTTCGCGCGGAAGCCGAGCTTGGGGGTCGAAGGCTCGCTCTTGCGCTCCTCGCGGACGGGCATTGGCAGACCAGCCGCCCGCGCCTTGCGCGCCTCGTGCTTCGGCTTGGGCTCACGCACCGGGGCCGGCCTCTTCTTCCCCCCCCCACCCGCCTGTGCCCACTCGCCCTTCGCGCCCTTCACCTCGACCTCGGGCACGTCCTCGGGCGCCTCGTTCGACTGCTGGGTGAAGTGGAACAGCCGGCGGACCACCAGCGTCGCGTACGAGCCCGGGGGCAGCGTGAAGGCGACGTAGACCTTGTTCATCCCGCGGTTCACCTCGTCGGGGCGCGCGGGGCCGGTCATCAGCTTGCCGGGGAACACCAGCACCGGCCGCTCCTCGTGGCGGAAGAAGATCTCCGGGGTGTTGGGCACCTCGAGCTGCTCGAGGGTCAGCTTCTCGCGCCCCAGCACCCACGTCACCGCCTTCTCCACGTCGGGGTCCCGAAAGGTCGTGTCGGGCGCCACCAGCGGCACCGTCTGGTCGCGCAGCCGCGCCATCACCTCGCCGGTGGCCTCGCGCGGGAAGAGCAGCTTGCCCGCCTGGTACGAGAGCGGCAGCAGCGACTGGCCGGGCAGCACGCTCATCAGCAGCCGGCGCACCGACTCGTTCCAGAGCCAGGACTGGTAGGTGAAGACGAGCATCGCCCGCTGCTTGGCGTCGATGCGCAGGAAGGCCTCGCGGAACGCGTTGGGGTGCGCGCGCAGCACCGCGAGGATGCGCTCGTAGCGCTCCGCGCCGGGGATGGTGCACCGCCGCTTCCACTCGCCCCAGTGGTCGCGCCAGAAGGCCTTCACCTTGGCGTCGTTGGTGCGGTCCAGCACCGAGGGCTTGGCGAGGTAGTTCTTCAGCGCCATCTCGAAGTCGCCGCGCAGGAGCTCCTTGGCGATGAAGCCCTGGCCGTGCTTGAGCGAGCCGAAGCGCTGGCTGTCGAAGTAGTTCACCACGCCCATCCGGTTCACCTCGGCCAGCGAGCCGGGGAGCTGGGCGACCTCGGCGTCGGTGAGGTCCCGCACCGTCACGCCGAAGCGGTTGGAGGTGGTGTTCGCCGCGGAGAGCGGGTCCTTGCAGCGGCCGAGGTACTTGAGCCGCAGGTCCTCGTCCTGCATGTCGACGTCCACGCCCTTCACTGCGATGAGCTGGGTGGTGCGCCCCTGCTTGTCCTTGAGCCCGCAGAAGGAGAACGACGAGCGGGGCAGCCCGAAGAGGTCGGCGATGCGGCCGATGGCGTCGAAGGTCGAGACCTTCTGCTTGTCCATCACGTAGACGCGGTACTCGCCCTTGGCGACCTTGTCGAAGCGCCAACTCTCGGTAACCACGAAGTCTTCGGGCTTCTGCTTGAGCTTCACGGGGTGCTCCTTGGTGCGCGGCGCGGAAGGTATAGCC
>CAZAIE010000685.1:0-4644 GCA_964485035.1 uncultured Myxococcaceae bacterium
CCTCACCGGGACGGGGAGCCTGCGCTTCCTGAGCTTCAACCTCCTCTTGGCCTGGGTGCCGTACCTCGTGACCCTGGCCGCGGTCGAGCTGGAGGCGCGGCGCTGGGGCCGGTGGTGGAGCCTCGCGCCGCTGGCGGGGCTGTCCCTGCTCTTCCTGCCCAACGCACCGTACCTGGTCACCGACCTGGTGCACCTGCGGCTGCGCCGCGAGGCGCCGCTGTGGGCCGACGCGGGGATGCTGCTGGCGTTCTCGGCTGCGGGCTGGATGCTGGGGCTCTACACGCTGCGTGGGTGGAAGCGCATCGTGGAGCGCCGCTGGGGAGCGCTGCCGGCCTGGGGGACCGTCGGCGCGGTGGTGCTCCTGAGCGGCTTCGGCATCTACCTCGGGCGGGTGAAGCGGTGGAACAGCTGGGACCTGTGGCGGGCGCCGGACCGGCTGCTGGTCGATGCTGCCCAGCAGCTCGGCTCGACGCGGACGCTGGAGATCGCGGTGGGGTTCGCGGTGCTGCTCCTGGTGAGCTTCGTGCTGCTCGAGCGCCCAGGCCGGCGCGCCTCCTGAGGCGTACACTGGTGGAGAATTCGAGCCGCTCTTGAAGTCATGTCCAGAGAGGGGGAGCATGGTCGGCAGCCCATGCGCGCCCCCTCGTCCGCCACCCGCAAGCTGCTCGTGCTCCAGGGCCTGGGGTTCCTGGTGGTCATCGGCTTCTTGTTCGCGGACGAGTTCCTGGACCTCCCGCACCTCGTGTTCGGGGCGGAGGCGACGCCCATCAACTGGCGCGAGAGCCTGCTCGAGGGGTTGGTCGCCGCGGGCCTAGGCGTGTTCGTGGGGGTGACTACCTGGCGCCTGGGCGAGCAGGTGAAGCGGCTGGAGGGCATCCTCTGCATCTGCAGCTTCTGCAAGCGCATCCGCACCGACGCGGGCTGGGTGCCGGTGGAGAGCCACGTCTCGGCGCACTCGGACGCGCAGTTCTCGCACGGGCTCTGCCCCACCTGTCTCGAGCGCGAGTACGGGAAGGACCTGCAGGCGACGCCCAAAGGAGAGTCCCGGTGAAGGCAGTTGGTGGTGGCCTTGCAGCCCTGACCGTTGCTCGGGTTCTCCAGGTCTACGCGACGCTGTTGCAGGAGGGCTGCTCTCGGGCCAAACCAGTGTCCTGGCGACAGTCTCTTAAGTGTCTGAACTCACTGGGGTTGTGGAACCGATCGAGCCACTGGTTTCAGCCGGCGACTGCCTGAAACTGCGGTGTGGCACCGAACTGGTACCCGAGGGCAATCCGACCAGGCCTTCAACGAGTGGCCATCAGGTCGGTTCCAACATCATGAAAACAGGTACGTTTCTTGATTTGGCCCCCGCGGTGTCGATAGAACGGAAGTTTTCGGAAAGATGTAAATGTATACGCAGGTTATGTTGAGGCCCGATAACTTCGATCTAGATCGGAGTGCAAGATGGACGCGAAGAACAATCCGTTCGCGCCAGGAGCTGGCACTCCGCCTCCTGAGCTTGCTGGCCGGAGCGGGACGATAGCTGACGCCGACGTGGCCATCGCTCGGGCAAAGAACGGGCGCCCAGCGAAGAGCCAGTTGTTGCTGGGGCTTCGCGGCGTTGGGAAGACGGTCCTCCTCAACAGGATCCAAACCATCGCGTCGACCGAGGGCTGTCTGGTGGTGAGCCTGGAGGCACCAGAGGACCGCCGCCTGGCCGAGATGCTGATTCCCCCTCTACGTTCGGCCCTCTTCAGACTCAGCACCTCCGAAAAGGCACGAGACGCCGCGCGCTCCGCCCTCGCCACGCTTCGCGCCTTTGCAGCGGCATGCAAGGTCAAGGTGGGCGACGTGGAGTTCGGCATCGAGCCGGCCGTTGGGAGCGCCGACTCTGGCAACCTGGAGTTCGACCTCCCGGCGTTGATGCTGTCCGTGGCGGGCGCCGCCAAGTCCGAGGGGCGAGCGTTCGTCCTGATCATCGACGAGGTGCAGTACCTCCACGAGGAGGACCTTGCTGCCCTCATCGTTGCCGTCCACCGAGTGGGTCAGGAGGGGCTCCCGTTCGTCTTGTTTGGTGCAGGCCTGCCACAACTGGCTGCGCTCGCGGGCGATGCCAAGTCGTACGCCGAGCGGTTGTTCGACTATCCCGACGTGGGGCCCCTGACCGAAGAGGCCGCGACAGCCGCCTTGCGCGAGCCGCTCAAGCGGCAGGACGTCGCGTTGGAGCCCGAGGCCCTGCACTGGGTCCTGGAGCGGACGAAGGGGTATCCGTACTTCCTCCAGGAGTGGGGGTACCAGATGTGGAACGCGGCTGCGTCCAACATCATCACCTCCGAAGATGCTCGCTTGGCGACCAGACAGGCACTGGACCGCCTCGACAAGGGGTTCTTCAGGGTTCGGTTCGATCGCCTGACCCCGAAGGAGCGCGACTACATGCGCGCGATGGCTTCTCTGGGGCCGGGCCCCCATCGCTCGGGGGACATCGCCAAGGTCCTGAATCGTCGCGTTTCCGAAGTGGCGCCGAGGCGGACTGGGCTGATGTCCAAGGGGATGATCTACAGCCCGCAGCATGGGGATACGGCATTCACCGTGCCCATGTTCGACGAGTTCATGAAGCGGACCATGCCGAACTGGAAGACGGATTCGACGAGCTAGTAGCGAGACCCGCTCCCGGTTGCTTCGGGATGACGTGGCAGAGACTCGGCCGCCGCGGCGCGCCAGACCGGTGCCAGACCTCGGCTGCCCCGGCGCGGTGCCAGACTCAGCTGCCCCGGCGTGGTGCCAGACTCGGCTGCCCCGGCGCGCACCACCAGAGTCCCCTCTGCTAGGAAAGCCAAGTAAGAACGGGTGGTTTCGGATGGCTCACTCCAGTCTTCCGGTTGTGTCCCAAGTCAGAGTCACGCATGCATGGAATTGTGGGCCCATGTGTGCTAGAGAATACAGCCAGCCAGCCGCCGAACTGGGGGAGGACGCATGAAGCTGACGCGCAAGGAGTTCCTGGAGAAGCACGCGAATCAGAACCTGGACCTGAAGAAGGTCGATCCCGCGACTCGGACTGCGGTCGCGAAGGCCGACCTGAACAAGGACGGGAAGGTCGCTGGCGCGAAGGAGTTGAACGCGCTCTTCAGCCAGGTCGATCGCTTCGACAAGGATGGCTCGGTGGCGACCGTCGCGCTCGACGACGGTGGGAACAAGACCGCGGCCGGCAAGCTCATCGAGGCGCTCGAGCCCGGGTTCGTCTCGAAGAACCAGGCCATCGTCGACGCGGCGCTCGACCGCATCGCGAAGTTCGGTGCGAACTACGGCGTCGCTGGCGCCTGGAAGTGCCCCAACCCGAACATGCCCGGCAACCGCCGCCCCGACGTCACCGAGTACTCGGCGATGCAGGGCAAGTGGAAGTGCAACCTCTTCGCGAACGACTGCCTCTACCAGGCCGGGTTCATGCCCGCGACCTACAGCCGTGACGGCAAGGGCTGGTACCCCATTGCGGTCGACCTCGTGACGCTCGCCTCCGGGCCGAACCGGGTCTTCGACGCGCAGGGGAACCTGAGCCTCAACTCCATGACCCCCGAGCAGAAGCGCAGCGAGGTCGAGGCACTCCTGAAGCGGGCGCAACCGGGCGACCTGCTCATCGTGAACCACCAGGGACCGGACCAGGCGGACGGCGGCCACTGCCGCGTCATCGTCGCGAACGACATGGACAAGGACGGCACGGTTGCCTGCGCCCAGGCCTCCTTCGACGCCGCGGTGGTCAAGCACGAGGGTGTCGGCAGCTTCACGGGCGAGGAGGTCGTCCACCTGCTGCGCCCCTGCCGGCTGCGCCAGTAGAGCGACAGCTCCGAAGTCCCATCCGAGTCCCCGCTGGTGCGAGCTGGCGGGGATTCGTGTCCGTGGGCTCCCTCGTCCGCAGGACCTGGCACTCGCGCTACGCTGCGTCGTTCCACCGTCCCGGGAGCCGCCGATGCCCAACCTGACCGCCGTCGGACTCGCCGTGCTGCTCGGCGCCGTGCCCGCCCCGAAGCCCACCAAGGAGAAGCCCGTGACCGACAAGCAGGAGCTGGTCTTCGAGAAGGCCCACGGCGAGCGCTTCACTGCCCTGCGCACGTGGATGGCCCAGCGCGCTGCGGGCTGGCGTCACGTCGCCCGCCACACGGCCGGGAACTTCGTGCAGGAGCGCTGGTGCCCACAGTCCGTGGACGAGCAGCGCTGCGCCTCCGGAAGCGTGGTGACGCAGGAGACCCGCGGCACCGCGTGGCTCTCGCTGGAGACGCTCCACTACCCGAAGGACTGGCCCAAGGTCTTCGGTCTGGTGGTCGGCGTGGGCCTCTTCCCCGCCAAGGGCCCGCTGGCGCTGCGCTTCTACCTCGCCGAGGACGGGCGCACGGTGGTCGGCGACGGCATGGACGCGACCTATCTCGCCTTCGAGGGAGAGCGGATTGCAGGCGCAGTCTCGGTGGGGGCGCGCGCCGAGCTGAAGGTCGTCGAGGAGACGCTCTCGGTGGCCAGCGCCGGCGGGTGGCGCGTGGCCCTGAAGCGCATGGCCGCATCCCCGGAATCGCTCGCGGCGTTCCACGCGGAGCAGCTCGACGCGCTGGCGCGGCGGGTGGAGGAGGCGCTCTCCCGCGGCGAGGTGAAGGGCTTCGACGAGGGCGAGTACGGGGGAGG
>CAZAIE010000686.1:0-4638 GCA_964485035.1 uncultured Myxococcaceae bacterium
CCTCTCCCGGCCGGACGGGCCGATCGTCGTCCTCTCCCGGCCGGACGGGCCGATCCGTCGTCCTCTCCCGGCCGGACGGGCCGAGCGGCGGACTTGTCGCAGCTGCGCGCCACGTTCGAGGAGGACGGCCTGGCGCTGGAAGGCTTCGTCGAGCCGGCGAGGAGGGCGGACGCCCAGGCGGTCTTCGAACGCTTCTGGACCCCGGAGCGACTCCCCGTCGCGAAGCAGGATGCCCAGCGGCGCGCCGCGCTCGCCCAGGCAGCTCCGAGGAGCCCCGGGCTCGCCTTCTCGCTCCGCGATCCCCGGACGGTCATCGGCAGGGTGGGGCACGTGGCCGACCTCCCGGGGCTCGAAGAGTTCTTCCGGGCCCACTCCGACCTCACCGCCGCGGTGGCGCTCTCTGCTGGCGCTGGCCGGGAGCACGCCCAGGCCCTCACCGCACGACTGGCGCAGGCCGGGCTCGCGTCGCTCGAGGTCCGGTGGGAGGAGGGCCGGCTGGTCCCGACCGGCTCGGTGAGGACCCTGGAGGAGCGCAAGCGTGCCTGGGCTCTGCTGGAGGCCACCTGGTCTCCGGGGCTCGAGCTGCGGCTCGCCCGGAAGGTGGCGGTGGCGCAGAGCATCACCGGCAGGGTCCGCAACCCCTCCGGGGCCTCCGTGGCGGGCGCAACGGTCCGGTTCGTTCCCGAAGGGAAGTGGCGCGCCCTCCATCCCGGGAGCGAAGAAGACGTGCTGTCGATGGACCGGACCGACCAGGAGGGGCGCTTCGCGCTGCCGGTCGACGACGGTCCTGGACGGGTCGAGGTCGATGCGCAAAGGCAGGGCGCGCTCTCGGGCTCGGTGAAGGCGCCTGCTCGGGTGGACCTCGTGGTCACCGAGCCCAAGGCGCTCACGGTGCGCGTGCTCGGCGAGCAGGGCCCGGTGGAGAAGGCTGGCTGAGGTCCAGCTGCTGGAGCTCGCTTCCGTCTACTGCCACTCTCGAGGGCGCACCGATGCCCGCGGCGTCGCCCGGATGGAGCGCTTCGGCCCGGGACCCGCCACTGCCTTCGTCCAGGTGCCCGGGTACCAGCCCCTGTACCAGCCCATCGCGTGGTCCACGAGCGCGGTCGACCTGCGCCTGGAGCGGGCTGCTCGGGTCTTCGGGATGGTCGTGCTGCGGGGCGTCCCGGTAGAGGGGGTCAAGGTCCAGTTGGTCGAGAGCCCGGCCTCGTCGGCGCCAATCCCTTCGCTGGTGACCGGGGCTGACGGCCGCTTCAGCTTCGAGAGGGTTCGCCCGGGGCGCTACGAGGTGCGCGCCGAGAGCGGGACGGGCGGGCAATCGGCAGCGGTGGAGGCGAAGGAGGGTGTCCAGGCCGAGGTGGAGCTGGTGCTGGAGCCGAAGGAGTAGCCGTCACCGCACCTTGAACCGCGTGATCAGTTGCCGGGCCTGGTCCGCGCTGGAGGCCAACTCCTCCGAGGACGCCGCCATCTGCTGCGCGCTGGCAGTGGTCCGCTGCGTCGCGCCGTCGATCTGTCCCAGCCCCTGGGAGACCTGCGCGAGCCCCTGGGCCTGCTCGCTGCTCGCCGCGGCGATCTCGGCGACCAGGCTGGCCGTCTTCTCCACGTCCTCCACGATCAGCCCGAACGCCTCCGAGGCGGACCTGGCGACCAGGAGCCCGTGCTCCACCCGCCGGGTCGAGCCCTCGATCAGCTCCGCGGTCTCCTTGGCGGCCTTGGCGCTGCGGCCAGCGAGGCTGCGGACCTCCTCGGCCACCACCGCGAAGCCCTTGCCGTGCTTGCCGGCGCGCGCGGCCTCCACCGCGGCGTTCAGGGCGAGCAGGTTCGTCTGGAACGCGATGTCGTCGATGGCCTTGATGATCTTGCCGATCTGCTGGCTCGACTCGCTGATCTCGTTCATCGCGGCGACCATGGCCTTCATCTCGCGGTCCCCGCGCTGCGCCGCCTCGCGGGCGGAGCCCACCCGCTCCCTGGCGTGGCCGGCGTTCTCGGCGCTCGAGCGGGCCTGCGAGCCGATCTCGGTCATCGAGCTGGTGACCTGCTCCAGCGAGGCGGCCTCCGAGGTGGCCTCCTGGGAGAGCGCCTGACTGGTGTCGCTGATCTCGCGGGCGCCTCGCGCCACCTCGGCGAAGGACTCGCTGACCTGCTTCACCATCCGCTCGAGACCCCCGACCATCTCCTGGAACGCCTGCCCGAGCTGGTCGGACCCCGAGGCCACCGTCACCTCGATGGTCAGGTCGCCTTGGGCGATGGCCTGGGCCTCGCGTGTCTTGCGCTCCAGGCGCTCGGCCAGCTCGTCGAAGGCCCGCGCCAGGTCCCCCACCTCGTCCCGGGTGGTCACGTCGAGCCGGGTGGTGATGTCGCCCGAGGCCGCGAGCCGGGTGGCCCGCCGCAGCGGCCGCGAGATGGAGCTTGCGATGAGGGAGGCGGCGATGGCGGCCAGCAACACCGCGCCGACGGAGAAGAGGACCACCACCTTCTGCGAGGTGGCGATGGAGGCGGCGAGGTTCTCGTAGGTCGAGCGCCCGGTGGAGATGGTGACCGCGGTGAGCCCGTCCAGCGCCTGCTGGGTGGCCTTGGCGACCGCGACCACCTCCGACGAGCCCTGCGCGGCGAGCGCCTCGTCGCGCTTCCCGGAGACCCAGAGCTCCATGATCCGCTCGATGGCGGCACGGCTCCTGTCCTCGGCGGCCATGAAGGCCTCGAAGGCCCTGCGGCTCTCGTCGGTGAAGAGGCTCTTCTCGAAGACCCGCGCGGCCTTCTCCAGCGCGTCGTAGTGCTGGATGGTTCTGGCCTGCGCCCGCCGGGCGTCTTCCGGGTTGGAGGCCAGCTCCATGTCGCGCAGGGTGACGCGGGCCTCCAGGTAGTGGGACTTGAGCTCGGTGAGGTCGCCCGAGGGTTCCATCAGCTTGCCGTAGAGCAGGTGCGTGTCCCGCTCGGCAGCGCTCAGCCCACGGAAGCCGACGAGTCCCACGACGATGCAGAACGAGGCGACGAGGAGCAGTCCGAGGATGATCCTGGTTCCGATCTTCAGGTTGGCGAACATGGGCTCTCGCTGCAGACGAAGAACCGCCCAGCGGACACACCGGTGACCCTCTCTTCGGCACTGCCCCGCTCGTTGAGAAGGGTGGAGGGCCGGGTCCGGACCGCTCGCGTCGCCAAATCGACCGTCTGGTAGCCCTGCGTGGGCAGGCCCGTGGGAGGGCGGCACAACGGTTCCAGGAGGAACCGCCATGCACGCCTGGAAACCGCTCGTCGCCGCCGCCGTCGTTCTCTCAGTCCTCGTCGCGCTCGTGCCCGCCCCCGCCGCAGCCTGTACGGCGTTTGGGGTCGAAACGCCCAGCGGCAAGTTGCTCGCCAAGGGCTTCGACTGGATCACCGGGGAGGGCTGGCTGGTGGACAACGAGCGGGGCCGCACCCGCACGCTCCTCTTCCCGGCGGGCAGGTCCGACGACGCCTGGACCGCGCGCTACGCGAGCCTCACGCTGACCACCGTCGGGCCCGGGTTCCCGGTGAGCGGGATGAACGAGGCGGGGCTGGCCCTCGAGGCGCTGGTGGACCTCTCGGTGACCCCCGCGACGACGCCGGCGCCGGGCCGGCTCATCGGTCTCGAGTTCATCCAGTACGGGCTCGATCGCTTCGCGACCGTGGAGGAGCTGGCGGCCTTCGCGAAGAGCGCAGCGCTCTCCCAGCTCGCGGTCGGGCTGCACTTCTTCGCCTGCGATCGCGCCGGCGCCTGCGCAGTGATCGAGACCCGAGGCGGCTCGACCCGGGTCACGCGCTCGGCCTTCGTTCTCGCCAACCGTCCTTACGACCAGGACCTCAACGGGAGCCAGCCCTCGCGAATCGCGGCGCTGCTGGGGCTTCGTCCGGAGCGGGGCAGCTCCGCCCAGCGCTTCGGGCTCGTCGCCCACTCGCTGCGGACCGCCAAGCCGTCTTCCTGCGCCGCTGCTCTGGAGCTGCTCGAGCAGGTGGCGATGCGCGGCCGGACCCAGTGGCAGCTGGTGTGGGACCTGGAAGGCGGCGCGCTGCTCCTGCGTCAGCGCGAGGCGGGGCTGGGGACGTCCACGGTTCAGCTCGAGGACTCGGAGCGGGAGTGCCACGGGGCACCTCGGGTCCGCGACCTGGGACGCGCGCCCCTCGGCTCTGCGAGGGAGTGGACCGGCGGCGACGTTCGCCAGGCCGAGGCGCTGGTGGTGCGGCAGCTCGGCCGGTCGCCGGGCGCGCGCGCCCTCGCCGAGCGGGTTGCGCAGGCGACGCGGGCCTCGGGGTGCCGGTAGCGGAAGCGCCTACCGCCAGTCGTCCGCGTGCTTCACCAGGAAGTGGCTGTTCGCCCGGCTAGGGACGCTTGCCCGACCTACGTCGAGGCGACACGAGGAGAAGCGGCAGTGCCCAGAGGAACGAGGCGTGGTTGGCGCCGGAGGAACAGCCGCAGCCAGAGCTTGCGATGGTGGGCTCGCCCGTGTCGGCAGAAGGCTGACCTGAGTCTCTGGTGGCGGAGCCAGCGTCCGAGTCGGCGGTGGCTGCGTCCACGAACACAGCAGCCGCGTCTGCAGGCTGCACCGACGCATCTTCGGTTGCCAGGGAAGAGTCGGTGCCGGGGAGAGCGGAATCGGCTCCGACCGCGGTGGCGTCCTCCAGTGC